>CAYNLI010000001.1:0-2491 GCA_964398035.1 uncultured Flavobacteriaceae bacterium
TTGATGCAGCGGGAATTACAGCTTTAGGGTTTGCTTCTGGAGCGCATACGGTTGAAACAGTCACCTCACTCGCCCAAAACACATCAACAGGCGTAATTACTTATACCAATGAAAATACAGCCGCACAAACTGCAAATGTTGTAGGTACAGAAACAAACAACGATATATCCGTTGGGACAAATGGTGGAGCTTTTTATGAAAGCATGGTAAAAGGTATTGGCAAAATAGCTTCAAATGGGAATATTACAAAGGCTACTGCTGGTATTACGGTCACCAAACTATCAGGAAATGGTCATTATAGAGTAAATCTTCCTGTAGGAATGGTTTCTGATGGCAATTACATTATTCAGCTCTCCCAACCAGGGCGTGGAGGTTCTGGCAATGATGATCCTGGTATTTCATACAACAGTCAAACCTCTACTAGTTTTGAGGTAATCATAGGAGATAATGATAACGGAGTCGGTAACAGGTTAAAATATAACTCCGAATTCATGTTTGTCATCTTGGATTTATAAAAAAACATTTATGAAAAAGGTTTTTATTTTATTCAATGTAATAGCTGTGGTTTTTTTTGTAACCAATGCTAACGGCCAAGTTCCCACTTCAGGAGAACTTATAGGGCTGCATTCCGTTACTGAATCACAAATGAACTCTATTGCCAGACCAACACTAGGGATTCTAGCATATAATTCAGACAACAAAACAGTTTATGTATACAATGGATCTTCATGGGAGAATTTAAATTCCAATGGAGATGAAACAAAAATAGTTGCAGATGGCAGTGTAAAAATAACTGGTTCTGGTACTACTGATGACCCTTATATTGTAACAGCTATAAAAAGCACTTTAACTAAAAATGATGATGGATCATATACTTTTTCCAATGGAGTAGATCCTGAAGTTATCATTACCGGAAGTGGAAGTTCTGGAAATGTTCCAATTGTATCAAAATCCGATGCATTTGGCGGTTGTGCCGACCAATTCCAAACCAATATGACCAAAGATGTCACTATTGAAGGTGAATATTTTGACGGGGACACACGAGTCTCAATTACAGGACAAACCGTAAACTCAGTAACGGTAAGTAGTTCAACCAAACTAACAGCTAATGTAACTGCTGGAAATACTACCGGTGATTTTGACATTAAAGTAACCACAAACGGGGGAACAGGCACTTTACCCAATGGTTTTAGTATTAAAGGAGCATTGACCACCTATAATTATACAAGTGGAGAAATTACACTAAGCAGCAAAATGACCTATAATTCTAGTGTTCTTAGAAAAAACTCAGGAACGGGATGGAATCAACAGGGATATTCCACTTTGTATGGAATCCCAGCTGGAAAAGAAGGTCATCTAAGCTTTACTTCCTTGACCAAAAGACATCTTATGATTGGATTAAATAGTGACCCGACAAGAGATGCTTCATACAGTTCTATTGATTATGCTTTTTATCTAATAAGTGATGGAAGAATCTATATCTATGAAAATGGAAATTATAGAACAATCAGCAGTACGAATTATACATCTGGAGATAATTTTGAAGTAAGGGTGGGTTGTGATGGGGTAGTGACTTACCATAAAAATGGAAGTCTTGTGTACACCTCTACAACTAAAGCCTCCCAAACTTTGTATTTGGATTCCAGTTTTTATCAAAAATACATCCGAAGTATCCAATTTAAAAATTACTTACTAAAAGTAGTATGAAAAAATATTTAGCAAATAGCATCGTTCTCTTTTTCATCATTATGATGATGTCACCAGTTAATGCTCAAATTGATGGTGGCTTGTTATTCGGATTGATCAATGCAACAACAACAGAGATGAACAATGTTTCTAACCCTGTTCAAGGATCCTTGTTGTACAACACTACCGAAAGTGCCATATTTAAATATGATGGTAGTGCTTGGGAAAAAGTTGGGGACGCATCAGGAAATTGGAATACAGCTGGTAATACTGGACTATCCAGTACTACAAATTTTTTGGGTACAACAGACGCCCAAGATATGGTACTGAAAGCCAACAATCAGGAAAGACTTCTTCTATCCAGTGGAAACCAGACCGTGCGGGTAAACCAAGCCTTGCAATATGGCGACCATCCATTTATCATACGGGCCAATGGAAATAATATACTGGCATTTCAAGATGCATTGGGAACCACTAAATGGCATTGGAACATTCTGGGCAATGGTTTAAATTTTGTAGAAACGGGAGTATTGGATTATCGATTGTTTTTACAAAATGGAGGTGGTGTAGGAATAGATACAGGAAGTCCAACAGAAAAACTGGATATTAACGGTTCTGTAAGAATAAGAGACATAACT
The DNA here is from genome assembly GCA_964398035.1 of uncultured Flavobacteriaceae bacterium. GTDB lineage: Bacteria > Bacteroidota > Bacteroidia > Flavobacteriales > Flavobacteriaceae > Saonia. The sequence continues at coordinate 2,325 of CAYNLI010000001.1, forward strand.
ACAACAACATCAGATTTGGATGTATTGGTCACCACTAATACAGGGGTTGTACAAAAAAGAGCTTTTGCAGATTTCATTAGCGGAACAGGAGTAACTACTACTACCATAAAAGTGGACCAATCTTACATATGGTCCGGTAATGTAAACGACTCTGATATTCATAGTAA
>CAYNLI010000001.1:2591-81506 GCA_964398035.1 uncultured Flavobacteriaceae bacterium
TGGACCAATCTTACATATGGTCCGGTAATGTAAACGACTCTGATATTCATAGTAATACACTTCAACAAACCAGAGCAGATACAGGATGGGGATTTTCTAGCCCAAATACAGTTACTTATACTGGAAGTCCTGACTATATTGAAATAGATTTAATGGCAGTAGCAAATAACACAGGAAACCACTGGGCTCATCCGCACATCAAAATATTTAGAAATGGTCAAGAAATTGGAGAAGGGAGTGGTTTGCATATGGATGATAGTAGTAGTTATTCTGGAAGAACAACAACTGTTATCAGTATGATTGATTCTAACCCTGGCACCAATCCTGTTTATACTTTTAGAACATATGAAGATGACAACAGAACCATGAACAATCCAACAATTTCACAACTATCACCTGTTTCATTGGCTGCGATAAACAAAATAGATGTAGTTGTATCAGTAACTTCTAATTAAGATAATAGATGAAACCATATAGTCTCTTTTTATTTTTATTAATTGCGGTAAAATCCTTATCACAAGATGCTGTACATAACTATGGAACCATCCAGATTCATGAAACTGGCATGGTGGGCTTTCATATAAATTTAATCAATGATGGCACTTTTGACCAAAATCAAGGTTTAATAGGTTTCTATGAAGAAAATAATCCCTTGACCATATCTGGTGCATTTAACCCTGTGTTCTATGATACCGAAATAGCAGTTGAAAATGGACTTTTTCTAGAAACACAAGTAGTGGTCACCAATAATTTTAATTTTATTTCTGGACACGTCATAACCCCAAGAGCAAATCAGAGTATTTTTCTAAGTTTTATGGACAATGCCTTTTATGTTGGGGAAAATAACCTATCCATGTTAGATGGTTATGCTGCCATTGCCAATATGGATACCTTTACATTTCCAGTTGGCAATAATAATCGGTTACGCCCTTTGACCATTGAATCTGAATCTATTAACCCGCTTGCAAAATGTGCCTACTTTTTTGAAGACCCAAATACACCAATGTTTTTTGAAAATGGCTTTAATACGGATGCATTGGAATCGGACTTCTTAAGCGTAAGTACTCAAGAATTTTGGAAAATAGAAGGCAATCAACCATCAAAAATCACATTAACTTGGGATACCTTGAGCAATATCACTGTTTTAGGCGAATTCATTACAGACCTTAAAGTAGTAGGATGGAATAAATTGGATAGCCAATGGGTGAATTTGGGAAACACAAATGTAGAAGGTGGGTTGGAATATGGCACCCTTACTTCTGATACTTTTGTGCCAAATGAATATGAAATCATTACTATAGGTGGAAATAATGACATAATTGAAACCTTAAGCACCATACAGCTGGACAATTATTTTATGACACCCAATGGTGATGGCAAAAACGATTATTTGGTCATAGAGGGGATAGAGAATTCTCCCAATAATACACTTCAAATTTTCAATAGATATGGTGTTATGGTCTATTCAAAAACAAATTACACCAATGAATTTAACGGAGAATCCAATATAAGTTCAGCAGTGGTAAAAAGAAGTTCTGGTTTGGCATCAGGTGTTTATTTTTATATCATAACCCTAAATACTCTTAGGCAAAAACACCAAGGTTATCTTTACATTTCCCAATAATCCATTTTTTTCATTTTTAAAATTCATGGTTTCATTCAATTTATAGTAAATTAATTAGGTATTTTTAAACCCATTGAAACAGACTTCATATGGGACATGATTTACAGATAAAACATATAGGCCTTAAAGAAACATATGTAGTTAGACACTCTGTACTTAGAGAGGGAAAACCTATTTCCTCATGTGCTTTTGAGGGTGATGATTTTGACTCAACCATACATATTGGAGCTTTTTGCCATAATGATTTAATTGCAGTTACCACTTTCATGAAAAATGGACATCAAATTCATTTATTCAAGAATGCATATCAACTAAGAGGAATGGCAGTGATTCAAAACTACCAAGGAAAAGGAGTTGGCAAAATACTTCTTAACTTTGGTGAAAAATCTTTAGTAGAAAAACAGGTTTCCATTCTATGGATGAATGCTAGGGAAAAAGCAGTGCCTTTTTACAAAAAGTTGGGATTTGAGGTTATTGGCAATGTTTTTGATATTCCTGAGATAGGAAATCATTATGTGATGTTTAAAAATTTAAAACAAGTTAAATGAAGAGAAGATTCTTTATACAGAAGAGTAGTTTTTTTGGTATGGCATTGACTACTATGCCAAATACGCTATGGCATACACAAGAAGAATATTCCACTTTGGAACTTGTGGGCAAGGCAGATATTGATCTGTACGGTGAAGGTATTAATTTAAGAAAAGATGCACATGATGCTTTTTTATTAATGAAAAGAGCAGCTTATAGTGATGGCATCGATCTTAAAATTGTTTCTAGTTTTAGAGATTTTTATAGGCAAGAATCTATTTGGGAGAGAAAATACCAGAAATATACAGAAGAAAATGAAATGGAGCCTATAGCAGCTATTGACAAAATCATAGAATATTCCACTATCCCAGGGACAAGTAGGCATCATTGGGGAACAGATATTGATATTATTGACGGGTATAGAAAAACAACTGGGGACGTTTTGGTTCCTGAAAAATTTGAAAAAGGTGGTCCTTTTGAGGAATTTAAAAAATGGATGGATGAAAATTCTAAAAAATTCGATTTTTATTTAGTCTATACAGATGAACCCAAAAGAAAAGGTTTTAAATATGAACCATGGCATTATAGCTATGCCCCTATTTCTATTCCAATGCTTTCAGCGTTTAGAACAAAAAATATTCTTCAATTAATGCAACATGAAGATATCTCTGGAAGAGAACATTTTACAGCTGGTTTTTTAAAATCTTATATAAGAAATAATATTTTAGATATTAATCCAGAACTATTATAGCCTTTTTTGTAAATTGAAATCCTTGACCATAAACACTAAAGACTATGAGAAGAGGCAGTTGGAAAATACGGATATTCATAGGATTGGCCATTGTTGCCTTTGCTTTTATACAGCGATGTAACAATAAGGAGGAAAACCCATATACAGGTAGGGTTCAAAACATCAACATGTCTGCCGAACAAGAAATTGCTATTGGCTTGCAGAGTGCTCCAGAAATTGCACAACAATATGGAGGGTTATATCCAGATGAACGTATGCAAGCTTTTGTAGATGCTGTGGGCAATAAATTGGTGCAAAGCAGTTATGCAAGAGAATCCCCATATCAATATGATTTTCACCTTTTGGCAGATGATAAAACCATAAATGCTTTTGCGCTTCCTGGCGGTCAAGTATTTATTACCTATGCCTTATTTTCTCAATTAAACGAAGAACAACTAGCTGGTGTTTTAGGACATGAGGTTGGGCATGTCATTGGCAGGCACTCAGCAGAACGTATTGCTGACAGTAATTTTTGGCAAACACTTACTATGGGAGCCTCTGTTGGTGGTGATATGGGTGGACTTGTGAGCGGTATTGGACAAAACACCTTGCTTAAGAATGGTCGTGGAGATGAATTAGAAAGTGATGAACTTGGAGTTCTATTTATGATTCAGTCTGGTTACGATCCGTATGAAATGATTGAGGTAATGAAAATTCTTAAGGCAGCTGCTGGACCAAACAGAGTCCCTGAATTCCAAAGCACCCATCCAGATCCAGAAAACAGGATTGAAAAGATAAAAGAGGCAATCAACAAATATAAAGGACAGTAGAACGATAAAATCCTGCATTTTACAAGTTATATCATCCTTTTTGCTATATTTGATTCCCGCCCAAATCATACAATAATCATAGGTTTAACCCTTATAGCTTTGAGATACACTCATTCTAAAGGACTATATGGGAACACTATTACATCTTAAAAATATATATATTAAAGCATTTGACGATTGCAAACCAGAATACATAGTAATATTCTTAAAGATTTATTCTATCTTTTGTGCCATCATGTTATTTGTAGCCCTTTACGCATTTTTGCATAGAGCAATTACTGGATTTGATTTTCATTAAAAAATTTACTCTTTTACCTGAACACTATTTGAAGTAAATTAAAAAATAAAAACTCCATTGGTCAATACCAATGGAGTTTTTTGGTTGATGAATAAACTCTTGTTTATTTTTTCAAAGCAGCCTTAATAACTACAAGCGCCTCATTTGCATTAGATTGTTCTGCATACTTTCTAATAGTATACCCCTTATCACATTTTGTCTTTAAATTGGCCCCATTATCAATCAAAAGTTGTAAAATGTCAGCTCGGTTATAACGTGCCGCAAAAATAGCTGGTGTTTTACCCAAAGATTTTTGGTTTACATCCTCGCCAAGCGCAATCAATTTCCTTACAGTATCAATATCTCCTTTCATAATGGCTTTGCAAAATGAATTAATCTCTGCGCTTTTTAAGCTAATTTTATTTTCGGTTACATAAGTAACATCTGCTCTGTTTTCGGCACTAACGCCATTAACCCCCAACATAAATGTTGCGGTTACAATTAAAATTGTTTTTCTCATGATGAATGAATTATAGTTTTTGATTATACAATTATAGACTGTGTTTATATTTTTTTGTTTCACCATTAACATATAAATAACTAAAGTTTAACACTTAAGGACATTCTTTCGTTAAATATTTAACATCAAATAGGAATCTATGTGAAACTTTATAAAAAGCTGAAGCAAATTGTAGTTATACTTATCAAATCGTACTATTTTTGATATCAGAGTTAAAGATGTTAAAATGAACAAGAAAGTAATATTGATGATTTTGGACGGTTGGGGAAAATCTCCCGACCCAAAAGTATCTGCCATAGACAATGCCCACACACCTTTTATAGACTCGCTATACACAAAATACCCAAATGCCGTTTTAAGAACAGATGGCGAACATGTAGGTTTGCCAACTGGACAAATGGGGAATAGTGAAGTAGGACACATGAATCTTGGGGCAGGAAGAATTGTATACCAAGATTTGGCCAAAATCAATTTGGCTGTTGAGAATGATACATTAAAAGATGAACAAGTATTGGTCGATGCGCTTAAGTACGCAGTAGACAACAATAAAAACGTTCACTTTTTAGGCTTGTTAAGTAATGGCGGAGTTCATTCACACACAAATCATTTAAAAGGATTCATTGATGCGGCAAATGCTGCAGGAGTTCAAAATTCATATATACATGCATTTACCGATGGTCGTGATGTAGACCCAAAATCTGGAAAAAACTATGTTGCAGACATAGAAAATTATATTTCAGGTACAAACACAAAAATAGCAACTATTACCGGGCGTTATTACGCAATGGATAGAGATAAACGTTGGGAGCGTGTTCAATTAACATACGACGCACTTGTAAATGGAATTGGAAAAAAAACAACAAATGCCACCAAAGCCGTTCTAGATAGTTATGATGCCAACGTGACTGATGAATTCATTAAACCATTGATTCTTACAGATGGAAATGACACCCCTATTGCAACAATTCAAAAAGATGATGTTATTATCTTTTTCAACTTTAGAACAGATAGAGGACGCGAATTAACAGAAATGTTATATCAAAAAGATTTTCCTGAATACAACACTAAAAAAATTGACTTATACTATGTAACCATTACCAATTACAGTGATGCTTTCAAAGGAATAAAAGTCATTTTCAATAAAGACAATATTACTGAAACCCTAGGGGAAGTTCTTGCCAAGCATGATAAAAAACAAATTAGAATTGCTGAAACAGAAAAATACCCACACGTTACTTTTTTCTTTTCTGGCGGGCAAGAAGAGCCATTTAAAGGAGAATCTCGTATTCTAAAAAATTCACCAAAAGTTGCAACCTACGATCTACAACCAGAAATGAGTGCTTATGAATTACGTGATGCATTAATTCCAGAGCTTGAAAAAGGAGAAGCAGATTTTGTGTGTTTAAATTTTGCAAATGGAGATATGGTAGGTCATACAGGAATCATGGAAGCAGCTATTAAAGCCTGTGAAGCCGTAGACTTATGCGTCAAAGATGTCATTTCCACTGGCTTAGAAAATGGATATACAACCATACTAATTGCTGATCACGGAAACTGTGAAACCATGATCAATCCAGATGGAACCCCTCATACAGCACACACAACAAATCCAGTTCCAATTATTTTAATTGACAACGAGCTAAAAGAAATCAAAGATGGTGTTCTTGGTGATATAGCTCCAACAATTCTTAAACTAATTGGTATACCACAACCAGCAGTAATGACGCAAAAATCATTGATTTAAATTTGAAAAAAATCATCTTTATATTTTGTTTGATTTCCTTTCTTGGTTGTAAAAACCAAAAGGAAGAAATTTTAATTGGTATAGCAACAGAGCTTGAATTAAGACATGTTCCCTTTTCAACTTGGTATGTTCCCAACTATGAAAACCATATGGTAAATAGCAAAGAAACAAACATTATAAAACCATTATTAAAGGATATAGAAATAAAAATATTTATGGGTACTTGGTGCGGAGACAGTAAGCGGGAAGTTCCTAAATTTTATAAAATTATGGACGCCATAGATTATTCTAAAGAAAATATAAAATTAATAACCATGAACCGTCAAAAAACCACACCAGAAAACTATGAAAACGGACTTGAAATTATTAATACCCCTACTTTTATTTTTTACAAAAATGGTATAGAACTCAATCGTATTGTAGAATACCCTATTGAGTCTCTAGAAAAGGATATGATAAAAATTCTAACCAGTAAAGAATACAAACACGCTTATTCAGATTAGCAGTTTTTTATTCTCCATATAAAGAGAAACCCAATACTATAATCATAATATATTTCATTTAATAGGATTCCTATTATCTTTGCAACCTATGGTAAAAATTAAAACTTTAGAAGAAATAGAATTGATGCGCGAAAGTGCATTAGTTGTTTCCAAAACATTGGGAATGTTGGCTTCAGAAATTAAGCCTGGGGCCAATCCATTGAAATTGGATAAAATGGCCGAAGAATTCATTCGTGAACAAGGTGCAGAACCAGGTTTTTTAGGAATGTATGATTTCCCCAATACCTTAAATTGGAGTCCCAATGCACAAGTAGTACACGGCATTCCCACAAATGAACCTCTTAAAGTAGGTGATATTATTTCTGTGGATTGTGGTTCCATAAAAAACGGGTATTATGGCGATCATGCCTATACATTTGAAGTTGGAGAAGTAGCAGCAGAGACCAAAAAATTATTGAAAGTCACAAAAGAATCCTTATACATCGGCATCAGAGAATTCAAAGCCAATAACCGAGTTGGTGATGTAGGCTTTGCAATTCAGCAATATTGCGAAAATCATGGATATGGCGTGGTCAGAGAACTTGTTGGTCATGGATTGGGCAAAAAACTACATGAAAGCCCAGAAATGCCCAACTATGGAAAAAGAGGAAGAGGAAAAAAATTCGCCGAGGGCACAGTAGTGGCCATTGAACCTATGATCAATATGGGAACTCGTAATATAAAACAACTAAAAGATGGTTGGACCATACTTACTGCTGACGGTAAACCCAGTGCACATTTTGAACATAACATAGCCATTGTAAACGGTAAGCCAGAATTACTGTCAACATTTCAATATATTTATGATGCATTGGGTATCAAGAGTGATGAAGAAAAAGAATTTAGAGCAATGACTAACTAGCTTGTAAATAGTAATTGCAAGCGCAAACAATGCCATCAACCAAAATTCGTGTCTAAACTGTTCAAATACATTCTAAACCTTTTACCTAGACCTCTACTTATTAAATTAAGTTATTTGGCCAGACCTATTCTTGCCTTCTCGTTAAAAGGAAAAAACTATACGGATCCCATTGATGGCAAACAGTTTAAAAAATTTCTTCCTTATGGTTATGAAAGCCCAAGGGAGAATGTGTTGTCCCCTTCTACCCTATCTCTTGAAAGGCACCGTTTATTATGGTTGTTCTTAAAAAATGAAACTGATTTTTTTACTGCCAATCATAAAATACTTCATTTTGCTCCAGAGCAAGCATTTCATAAGCGTTTTAAAAATTTGAAGAATTTAGAATATGTTACTACAGATTTAAATTCTCCATTAGCATCAGTTAAAGCTGATATTTGCAATTTACCCTTTAAAGACAACTCTTTTGATGTTATTCTTTGCAATCATGTTCTAGAACATATTCCAGATGACACCAAAGCCATGCAAGAACTATATAGGATTCTTAGACCAAATGGCTGGGGTGTTTTCCAGATTCCACAAGATTTAAATAGAGAGACTACTTTTGAGGACAACACTATAACCGATAAAAAAGAACGTGCCAAAATCTTTGGGCAGTATGATCATGTCCGTATTTATGGTAGGGACTATTTTGATAAATTAAGAAGCATAGGCTTTAATGTTGAAGAAGTAGATTACACGGCTACGCTTCCTTCAAAAAAAATTAATGAATACCGGTTGGCAAAAGGAGAAGTTATACCATTAGTTAGAAAATAATTATTCTACCACCAAGCTTTCAAATCCCATGGTCATAAACTCTGCCGTTTCGCCATTCTCATCCAAATAAATAATGTAAGCATCCATTCCCTCTTGCTCTACCAATAGTTTTATGGAGTCATCCAGATCCATGGCCATAAATGCTGTTGCATAAGCATCAGCCTCGGCACAAGTATTGGCAATTACTGTAGCTCCCAACACGTTGGAATTTTTAGTATAACCTGTTTTAGGATTCATGGTATGTACGTATTTTTTCCCTGTGACAGAATCTATTCTAAATTTTCTATAATTCCCTGATGATGCAAGGGCTTTATCTTTAAGCCTTAATAAAATTTTAGGCTTGCTCCTATCCTCACTTTGTGGGTCATCTATGCCAATGGTCCAATTATTTTCTGTTATTTTATTTTCGCCTTTGGCAACAATCTCTCCTCCCACTTCAACCAAGTAATCATTAATTCCTTTTTGATTTAACATCATGGCCAATCTATCTATAGCATATCCTTTTGCAATGGCATTAAAATCAAAATAAATATTTGGTGATAATTTCTTAATTGTATATACACCCGTAATGCTCACTTTATTAAAACCAACATATTCCAAAAGGCTATCAACTTTAGCACTATCCAATTTAATTTTATTCCCTGGCCCAAAACCCCAGGCATTGACCAAAACCCCAACAGTGGGGTCAAAATAGCCCTCTGTTCTTCCATAAACCTTTCTAGAGAGCTCAAAAACATCTATGAACATAGCATCAATCACCAGTGTTGAATCTCCCTTATTGATTTTTGAAATATCGGAATCTGGCAAATAGGTGGACATGGATTGATTTACTGCCGCAAAAACTGAGTCAATTTCAGTTTGAAAATCTAGCTCTTTATCTGATAGATATGTAATACTATACGAAGTTCCCAATGCTGAACCATAATTAGCGTTCTTAGTTAGTTTATTACATGAAAACATAGCTATTAGAATTCCCCATAAAAACACTTTCTTCATTTTTACTGAATTCATTTTAGTATTAATAAATTTCAATAAGTCCATCATAATCTACTATATAATCTTCATTAAGGTATACTGGTTGTTGGGCATTTGCTGCATTAGCAAAACCTAGACCAGCATATAAGGTTTTAGCTTCATTTTTTAATGCCAGTTCTTTGACCTTATCCATCATTCTTGTGTCATAATCTTTGGGGTCCTCTGGATAGCTCACATTTTTAACAACAATAAAGTATAATTGCTTCTTTTTAATGCAGACAAATTGAGGATTTTTCTTAAGGGTACTATTTACGGCCATAAACTCATATCCTTCGGATTCTAATTGCCGACCGACAATATTCATTGCCAAATTATGAAGTTCCTGCACGCTCAACTCCTTCATTATATTATATTAAAAAACCGATACAAAAGTATCGGTTTTAATTTATAAAAGTTGTTATTTTTAAAATGCTTCTATCTTTTTAACCTCCAAAATCATCAAAACGTATGTTTTCATCTGCCAAGCCAAAATCTTCTCCCATTTTCTGTACTGCTTTGTTCATTAATGGTGGGCCACAGAAATACAATTCTATATCTTCTGGCGAATCATGTTTGGACAAATATTCATCCATTACCGATTGGTGCACAAATCCAGTAAATCCATCCCCTTCAGCATCATTTACATCTTTTTTATTCACCCAGTTATCTTCTTCTGCTGGTTCTGACAATACGATATAAAATTTAAAATTTGGAAAATCTTTCTCCAACTTATAGAAGTGATCTAAATAGAACAGTTCTCTTTTAGAACGGCCACCATACCAATACGATACTTTTCTACCTGTTTTAAGGGTTCTGAATAGGTGATATAAATGCGAACGCATGGGTGCCATACCAGCACCACCACCAACATATAGCATTTCTGCATCAGAATCATTAATAAAGAATTCTCCATAAGGTCCTGAAATAGTAACTTTATCCCCAGGTTTTCTTGAGAAAATATAGGAAGAAGCAATACCTGGATTCACATCCATCCAAGCACCTTTGGCTCTATCAAAAGGAGGTGTTGCTATACGCACGTTTAACATAATTTTCTTACCCTCTGCAGGATAAGAAGCCATGGAATAGGCACGCTCAATAACCTCAGTGTTTTTCATCACCATAGACCACAATCCAAATTTATCCCATTCCAATTGGAATTTATCTGGTGTTTCATGCTCTTCTGGGTGGGCAGTAATATCCATATCAGAAAATTTGACCTCACATTCAGGGATTTCTATTTGAATATACCCCCCTGCTTTATAGCCCATTTCCTCAGGAATCTCTACCACAAATTCTTTGATGAAAGATGCCACATTATAGTTGCGAACAACTGTGGCCTCCCACTTTTTGATGCCAAATATCTCTTCAGGAATAGTGATTTCCATATTCTGATTCACTTTTACCTGACATGCCAGACGCGCGCCATGTTGCAATTCTTTTCTAGAAAAGTGAGGTGTTTCTGTTGGCAATGCCTCACCACCACCAGAAAGCACATGACATTCACATTGAATACAAGTTCCACCACCACCACATGCTGAGGGTAAAAATATTTTTTGACCACCTAAGGTACTAAGCAAACTATCTCCTGAAGAAACTTCTATTTCTCTTTCACCATTAATGGTAATTGTTACTGGACCAGATGGTGATAATTTTTGTTTTACAAACAATAATAACCCTACCAATACCAATGTGATTATCAAAAATGAAACAACAGTTGCTGTGATTGTCCCTAATGTACTTGCTGCTAATACCACCATTTACTTGATTCCTTTTATATTGTTGGCCAATTCTTTCTTGGCATCTTTCTTTTCTACTTTTGAATCAACTTTTACTGTTTGTTCTTTCTCTTCTGGTTCATTATCCCCTGTGAGCATACCTCCAAAACTTAAAAAGCCTATTGCCATTAATCCTGTTATTATAAATGTAATTCCCAGTCCTCTTAAAGGTGCGGGAACATTTGAATATCTGATTTTTTCACGAATGGCAGCAATTGCTAAAATAGCCAAAAACCATCCTATTCCAGAGCCTACACCATATACTGTCGCCAATCCCAATGATGGAATTTCACGAGATTGCATAAATAATGAACCTCCTAATATTGCACAGTTTACTGCAATAAGCGGCAAGAAAATACCTAGTGAATTATATAATGATGGTGAAAATTTCTCAACTACTATTTCTACTAATTGCACCATGGTTGCAATAGTTGCAATAAACAAAATAAAGGACAAGAAACTTAAATCATAATCTGCATATTCTGCACCTAACCATTTTAATGCTCCAGGTTGTAAAATATATTGATCCAACAACCAGTTCAATGGTACTGTTATGGCCAGCACAAATATTACAGCAGCTCCAAGACCAACAGCCGTTGCCACTTTTTTAGATACAGCAAGATAAGAGCACATTCCAAGGAATACGGAAAATACCATGTTATCTATAAATATTGACTTGAAAAATAATTCTAAATATTCCATATATTTTAGTTTAGAAGATTCTGAAACAAGTTCAGAATGACGCTATGCATCTAATCTTCTATTAATGCTTTGTTTCTACTTCTTTGAACCCATATAATAATACCAACAACTATTAAGGCCATTGGGGGCATTATCATAAATCCGTTATTTTCATAACCTAAGGCATATACTCCAGTCTTAGCGATTGAATCTCCTAATACTGGAAATCCCAATAAACTTCCTGAACCCAAAAGCTCTCTAAAGAACCCAACTATAATTAAGATAATTGCATACCCTAAAGCGTTTCCTATTCCATCTAAGAAAGATTTCCATGGGCCATTGGCTAGAGCAAAAGCTTCAAAACGCCCCATAATGATACAGTTGGTAATAATCAATCCTACAAAAACGGACAATGTTTTACTTAGTTCATAAGCGAAAGCTTTTAATACCAAATCCACAACAATTACCAACGCAGCAACAACAATAAGCTGTACAATAATTCTAATTTTTGATGGAATAATATTTCGCATTAAGGAAATAACAACATTTCCTATGGCCAATACAAATAATACAGATACTGCCATTACAATAGAGGCTTCCAATTCTGCGGTAATTGCAAGAGCAGAGCAAATACCCAACACCTGAATTGTAATCGGGTTATTATCCGCTAATGGATCTGTTATTAAACTGGCATCTTTTTTTGATAAAAGTCCCATATCTTTTTAATTTTCTAAAGTTTTAAAATAAGGCGCATACAATTTTAATTCGCTTTTTAACATTGCAGAAACTCCATCTCCTGTAATAGTCGCTCCAGCAATTGCATCTACCTTGTTGTCTTCTTTTCTTTTATTGAGTGGGTCATTGTTCCCTTTGGCAACAGTAATTCCCATAAACCTACCATCGTGATTTAATTTTTCTCCTATAAAATCATCCATAAAGAAACGTTTATTGATGTTAGCGCCAAGACCAGCAGTTTCACCTTTATGGTCAAAAAACACACCTTGCACCACCATGTCTTTATCCATGGCTACAAAGCCCCATATAGCATCCCAAAGGCCCTTACCTCTAATTGGAGCTATATAAAATGTCTTTCCGTCCTTTTCCCCAACAAACAAAGGCAACCTTCTTACCCCTCCATCTTTACCTTTTGTTATTTCTTTTTTTACATCAATTAAATATGCATTGACATCTTCAGTGGCTTTGCCATTTTCAATGACCAATTGCTTTTTAATGTATTTTGAAAATTCATCAGCAACTACATCGGTAGAGATAAAAGCCATGCTACCTTCTTCATTATCATTTACACCCATTGCATATAGAATATTCTGTTGTTTTTCTATACGCTTGTTCTCATCTATTTTATCTTTTAGACCAGATGCTGCAAAAGCTAATATTGAACCTACCACCAACACCATTCCTATTGCAAATAGTATTGTGTATGAATTTTTATCTGTTCTCTTTTCCATCCTTACGCGGTTTTTGCTTTAAGACGTTTTAGTCTTTGTTTTACATTTCCTTTAACCACATAATGGTCTATTGTTGGTGCAAACACGTTCATTAATAAAATGGCCAACATTACCCCTTCTGGATATCCAGGGTTGAATACACGTATCATTATAGAAAAGAATCCAACTAAAAAGCCGTAGATCCATTTTCCTTTATTGGTCTGTGATGCAGTAACAGGATCCGTTGCCATAAATACCGTACCAAAGGCAAAACCACCTAGTAGTAAATGATGCCAAAACTCTGTATTCATCAAGGTGTAGAATTTACTGTATTCCGGCAACCATTCTAAACTTATAATTCCGTTGAAAATCAACCCCATTGCCAATGCCCCAAGTACAGAGGACAACATAATTCTCCAACTTCCTATTTTAGTGAAAATTAAAAACAGCCCTGCTAAAAGAATTAACAATGTAGATGTTTCTCCTACTGACCCCGGAATAAACCCTAAAAAAGAATTCATCAATTCATTGCCTTGACTTAAAACTTCTTTACCCTGTGCAAGACTACCTAATATAGTTTCTCCAGACATGGCATCAAGAGTTGCACCATCGGCAATTTCTTGAGTTCTTTTTACAGCACCTTCTACCCATACCTTATCACCACTCATCCAAGTAGGATAGGCAAAGAATAAAAATGCTCTTATTGTCAATGCAGGATTTAGAATATTCATTCCGGTTCCCCCAAATACTTCTTTACCAATTACAACACCAAACACTACTGCAACAGCTAGCATCCATAATGGAATATCTATAGGTACAATAAGTGGTACCAACATACCTGTTACCAAGTACCCCTCTTCTACTTCATGTTTTTTTATTACTGCAAAAAGGAATTCAACTCCCAATCCAACAGCATAGGATACAATTACTAACGGTATTATTTTCCAAAAACCAACTAGAAAATTATCCATGGTCCAGAATTCTGAACTAAAAAAACCTCCAGAAACTGCTTCTATATCTCCAAGTGCCAAATAATGCTGATACCCTGCATTGAACATTCCAAAAATCAAACAAGGAACAAGTGCCATTATCACTGTGTTCATTGTACGTTTTAAATCGTCCGCTGCTTTTATATGGGTGCCATTGTGAGTGATCTCATTTGGCAAGTATAAAAAAGTATGGATTGCATTAAATGCAGGAGCCATCTTAGTGCCCTTATACTTTTCTTTTAAGTTATGTAAGTTACTTTTTAAACCCATTATCCTATTTCTTTAATCATTAGATCCAAACCTTTTCTAATAATATCCTGATGTGGTTGTTTAGACACACAAACAAATTCTGTTAATGCAAAATCTTCTGGTGCTACCTCATACATTCCCAAAGCCTCCATTTCGTCAAGATCTTTATACATACATGCTTTTAAAATCTGCATTGGAAATATATCCAATGGAAAAACAGTTTCATAAGTTCCCGTGATAACAAATGCCCTGTGTTCACCATTGGTATTTGTATTTAAACTGAACTTCTTATTTGGTGTTAACCAAGAAAAAGTCAATGCTCTAGAGGTTGATACTTTATTGAAAATAGGTTTTGTCCAACCCATAAATTCATAATCATCACCTTCTGGAATGGCTGTAACGGTATTGTTGTAAAATCCTAAATGTCCGTCTGGGTTACTTTTAGCACCTATAAGCACATCTCCGTTTATTACCCTGAACTTATCTTCATTTACACCACTGGCATATAAAAAGGTAGAAACTTCCGCTCCTATTTTTGTTTTATAATATTTTGGGGCTTTTACAGAAGAACCAACAAGTGCAACAATACGCTCTGCATTGAATTCACCTGTAAGCAAAAGTTCACCTATGATTACCAAATCTTGGGGCGTTATGGTCCAAACTACTTCTCCCTTATTGACAGGGTCAATTTTATTTATTTGTGTCCCCACCAATCCTGCAGGATGTGGCCCTGAAACAGTATGGTGTTCCACACCGCTTAATCCAGCCAACGGTGAGTTGGATGATTTCCCAACTGACACATGTACTTTACCTGAAGTAAGTTTTCCAAGAGCAGTCAATGCTGCCTGCAACTCATTTTCCCTGCCTTGCAACACATAGTCCAATTCTGCCGCCAAAGGTGCAGTGGTATAGCCAGAAACAAATATTGCTTTTGGTGTATTTTCAGGATTTGCAATAACATCATAAGGTCTTTGCTTAATAAATGGCCAACAGCCAGATTTTAACAAAAGTGCCTTAATATCTTCAGCTGATGCATTTTCCACATCCACTTTTTCATGACTCACAATACTTGGGGTCTTATCAGCAAGAATTTTCAATGATAACACCTTTCTTCTTGCTCCTCTTTCTATCTCAACCAATTCTCCACTCACAGGAGAGACAAAGAGCATACCCTCACAACTCTTTTTATAGAAAAGTGCTTCGCCTGCTTTAACCTTACCACCTTGTTTTACTAACATTTTGGGGGTTATTCCATGAAAATCCAAAAGATTTATTGAGTATGCGTTGCTTAATGTGGCTTTGGAAGTAGTCTGTTCAGCAGCTCCAACAAGGTTGATGCTCAAGCCTTTTTTAATCCGAATGTCTTTAGACATATTATAGTAGACCTTAGGTTATAAAAATTTGATGCAAATTTAAAATTTTAACATCATACTAACCTTGCAAGAAGTATTAAAAAACAGGTTTTCATTGTATTTATAACGATTCTAAATAATGGAGATTGTTTACCTACAAAAGAACCTCTTAAGTTACTGGGCATGCTTTTTGTTTACCTTTATCCAAAAAATAATTTAATGCGAACAATTCTTATCCTAGTCTTTCTCTTTACCATCCCATTATTTGGACAAGTACAAGAAGAGATAAATCCACCTGAAAACATTAAATCTATAATCTTTAAGGGAACAACGGAAGATCAATTTCCCATTGTGCAATTGGGAGAATCTTTTCATCTGGAATTTGATGATACTTTAGCGCAAGAACAAGATTATTATTATAAAATTGTACACTGCAATTACGATTGGACACCTTCCTCTCTTTTAAAATCACAATATCTTAATGGAATGGACAATCAGCGCATTATAGATTATGGAAATAGTTATAGCACACTACAACCCTATTCCAACTACAACCTTACCATACCCAATAATAATGTCAGATTAAAGGCCAGCGGTAATTATATGTTAGAAATTTATAATAATAGTTATGAACTTCAATTTTCTAGACGGTTTGTAATTTATAAGGATATTGCCAAAGTTGGGGCGGTCATAAAAAGGTCTAGGGACTTTGCATACCTTAATGAGAAGCAAGTGGTACAGTTTACTATAAATCCATCAGGCTTTCAATTGGTAAACCCAAAGAGAGAGGTAAAAGTGGTTATTATACAAAACTACCATTGGCCAACCGCTTTATATAATATTGCTCCGCAATACACTCTTGGAAGTAAATTAGTATACAAATACGACCAAGAAACCAGTTTTTTTGGCGGAAATGAATTTCTGAATTTTGATACCAGTGATCTACGTGCACCCAGTGCCGCCATATCAAAAATTGAATACAAAGAACTTTACCATCACATTTTGTTTGCAGATAGGCATCGTGCAGATAGGCCATATACCTATTACCCTGATATCAATGGTGATTTTGTAATCCGTACGCTACAAGGCAATGACAACTCTAGGGAAGCAGAATACACCCAAGTGCATTTTAGCATTCCTTACACAACAAACATTGGACTGAGTGATGTTTATGTCTTTGGAAAATTCAACAATTATGATTTGAATGAAGATAACAAAATGGTCTATAATGAAGAGTCTGGATACTTAGAAGCTACCATTAAAATAAAACAAGGTTTTAACAATTACAAGTACGTCATAAAGAATGAAAACGGCACTATAGACCTAAATACCATTGGCGGTAATTTTCATTTCACAGAGAACAACTACACCATTTTGGTCTACTATAGAAACTTTGGAGACCTATATGATAGCATTATTGGAATAGGCTCTGCAAATTCAAGAGATATCAGCAATTAATGTATATTTATCTTTTGAGGATAAATGGACAACAAACCAACAATAATACCTAAAGGAAGACACCTACTTAAATATCGGGGAACCGAATGTTTAAATTGCGGGCATCTTTTGGACATGAGCGATAAATACTGCCCCAATTGCTCACAGGCCAACAGCACAAAAAAATTGACACTTAAAGATTTTTTTGATGAATTTTTTAGCAATTTGTTCTCCTATGATTCCAAACTACTGCAAACCTTATCGGCACTTCTTATACGTCCAGGGTCAATCACCAAAGATTTTATCAAGGGCAAACGAGTATCATACACCAATCCCTTTCGTTTTTTATTGAGTTTGGCATTTGTTTATTTCTTAATGTTGAGTTTTTCTGGAGATTATGAAGAATTGAACAGCTATGGCTATAAAAGTAATGGCGACACCTTAAAAGAAGTCAATCTTAATTTTAGCTCCCCAAAAGAAGAAGGAGAAGAAGTCTTGAACGCTTTGGATTCTTTAAATGTATTGATTACAAATTCTAAAAAAGATTCTATACTACTGGCTGATCCTGAAAAATATTTCAACGGTTTAAATGATAAACCCAAAGGAAATCGTCGTTATCAAAAATTAGAATTCTTCTATAAATTGACTGAAAATGAACAGATTAATAATTTTAAGGATGCTAAAGAACAGTACAATATAGAAGACACCTATGAAAACAGAGTTGCATTTGAAGTTTCTAACAGTATCTTTAAAGTATTTCAACAACCTGGAAGCTTTGCAACTGACCTAATTTCCAAACTTCCTTTTTTGATATTTTTCTTTTTACCTGTATTCGCTTTGTTCATTTGGTTGGCTTATATCAGAAAAAAGCACAATTATACCGATCATCTTATCTTTAGTTTTCATAATCAATCTTTGTTGTTTATCTTGCTCATTATTAGCTTTATAATAGATGCTATTTTTGAAGTGAACAGTTCTGGTATTTTCTTGTTGATTTTTTCCATATATCTTTTTATAGCCATGTGGAAATTCTATGAACAGGGAATAATTAAAACCAGTATTAAATATATATTTCTAAATACTGTCTTTTTTATATTGGCATTTTTTACAGCACTGGTATCAATAACTGTAAGTGCAATTACATATTGAAGATTAGAATATATGATTACACAAGTAACAAAAGGCATAAAAATATCTATAGACACTAGTTTTGAAGGAACTTTCTTTAAAAACTATAAAATGCACTTTGCCTTTGGCTACACCATCACCATAGAAAACCAGAGCAAGGATTCTGTGCAATTAACTTCTCGTCACTGGCAAATCTATGATGCTTTGAACGAAATGGAAATTGCGGATGGCGAAGGTGTTATTGGTAAAAAACCCGTAATAAAACCAGGCGAATCCCACACCTATAGTTCTGGATGTCTTTTAGGTTCTCCTATTGGCGCAATGAGAGGTCACTACAATATGGTGAACTTTAGTTCTACTGAAAAATTCAGGGTATATATTCCTACTTTTAAATTTAGCGCTCCTTTTGCTTTAAATTAAAAAATTTTACTTCTTTTTTAGTTTTACAAAACTGTTAGGTTTCACTAACTTTATCCCAAAATTTGTTTTAAAATACACAATTATGGGTAAAGGATTTTTTCAAGTACCAACTGCATATAACGAACCGATAAAAAGTTATGCTCCCGGCACACCAGAAAGGGAAGCTGTTCTCAAACAATACAAAACCTATTTTAATGGAGGTGTTGATGTTCCCTTATATATTGGGAATGAAGAAATCCGGACAGGGAACACCAGACCCATGTCCCCACCCCATGACCATAAACATACTGTAGGGCAATATCATCTAGCAGAAAAGGAACATGTTTCCAAAGCAATTGCAAATGCATTGGAGGCACGTGACAATTGGGCAAACTTAACTTGGGAGCAACGCGCTGCTATTTTTATGAAAGCTGCCGAATTGCTAGCTGGACCATACAGAGCAAAAATAAATGCTGCCACCATGATTGCGCAGTCCAAAACCATTCACCAAGCAGAGATTGATGCTGCCTGTGAGTTTATAGATTTTCTACGTTTTAATGTGGAATTTATGTCACAGATATATGAAGAGCAACCAGACTCTTCTGAAGGCATTTGGAACAGAGTAGAATACCGCCCGTTAGAAGGTTTTATTTACGCCATTACACCATTTAATTTTACGGCCATAGCAGGAAACTTACCCGCCAGTGCTGCCATGATGGGCAATGTAGTGATATGGAAACCCAGTGACCATCAGGTTTTCTCAGCAAAGGTTATTGTAGATGTTTTTAAAGAAGCTGGTCTGCCAGACGGTGTTATAAATGTTATTTATGGTGACCCTGTGATGATTACCAAAACAGTATTGGACAGTCCAGATTTTGCTGGAATCCATTTTACAGGTTCTACTTATGTATTTAAAGAACTGTGGAAGCAAATAGGAACCAATATCCACAATTACAAAACCTATCCCAGAATTGTTGGGGAAACAGGAGGGAAAGATTTCATTATAGCACATTCTTCTGCCAAACCAGAACAAGTGGCAACTGCCATAATCCGTGGGTCATTTGAATTTCAAGGGCAAAAATGTAGTGCCGCATCAAGAGTATATCTGCCAAAATCCACGGCCAATGAAATATTGGATTTAGTGAAAGAAGACATGAAATCTTTCAACAAACCAGGCTCACCAGAAGACATGAGCAATTTTATAACTGCTGTTATCCATGAAGGTTCGTTTGACAAACTAGCAAAATACATAGACCAAGCCAAAAAGGACAAAAATGTAGAAGTCATTGCTGGTGGAGGATATGACAAATCCAAAGGGTACTTTATAGAGCCTACCGTATTATTGACCACCGACCCAAAATACACCACAATGGAAACCGAACTTTTTGGACCAGTAGTGACCATCTATATTTACGAAGACAAAGATTGGAGCAAAACATTAAAATTAGTGGATTCCACTTCTGAATATGCATTGACAGGTGCTGTATTGTCCACAGACCGTTATGCCATTGATGAAGCTACCAAAACATTACAAAACAGTGCTGGGAATTTTTATGTAAATGACAAGCCTACGGGAGCCGTTGTTGGTCAGCAACCATTTGGTGGCGCAAGAGCTTCTGGAACCAATGACAAAGCCGGTTCTCCACAAAACTTATTGCGTTGGGTATCTCCACGGTTGATTAAAGAAACATTGGTGACACCAGAAGATTACAGATATCCATTTTTAGGCAAAGAATAAACAAATCTATTATTTTAGTCATATGTCTAATCAAAGATGTGACATTACATCAGTTTTATACACTTAAATAAATATAAAACTGATGTAATGCATCTATATAAACAAGTTGCCAATAATATGGCCCAAAAATAGAAACATCAGTATTTAAAATGAAAATTTTAATATTTGGAGCATCAGGTTCTGGAACAACTACACTAGGAAGAGAGCTTAAAAAAAAGACAGAATTCAAACATTTAGATGTTGATGATTATTACTGGAAATCGACTGAACCACCCTTTCAAGAAAAAATACCATTAGTTGAAAGAAACAAAAAACTAACATCTGATTTCAAAAAATATGAAAATTTAATTATCAGTGGATCAATGGTAAGTTGGGGTAAACAATGGGAAAAAGCATTTGATTTAGCAATTTTTATTTACTTGGATAGCGATACAAGAATAAAACGCCTTGAAAAAAGAGAAATTGAAAGATATGGAAACAAACTTTTGACCGACAAGAAAACCCAACTGGATTCAAAAGCATTTCTAGAATGAGCACACTAGCTGGTCTTTTAACCGTTATGGAACATAATGGAGAACATAAAGGTCAATTAATCGCATATGCAAGATCCAACGGTGTTGTACCACCATGGAGCAAATAAATTATTGAAAGCATTTATAAAAAAGGAGCCAAATGGCTCCTTTTTTGTTTTATCCAGTAAAAATCATCGTTACCCTTTATACTTCATTGGCAAATACACCACTTTTTTGGTTTCAAAAAAATCTTCTTTAAAATAGTCTTCCAAATCAAAAGTCTGTGCTGTACGGTAATCTTGTAATTCTTCTGACAAGTCGCCACCTTTTAAATACAGAATGCCATTTTTTCTCTCCTGTAAAGATTCCTTTTTAATTTTTCCTTTTGTCCAATGAACAAAAGTTGGCATGGCTGCCACTGCTCTACTTACAATAAAATCAAATTGAGTTTTAAGCTCTTCCACTCGTCCATGCAAAGTATTAACATTCGTCAATCCTAATCCTTCTACCACTTCATTTACAACCTTTATTTTTTTACCAATAGCATCCACTAAAGTAAAATGGGTTTCAGGATACAGAATGGCCAAAGGAATACCCGGAAAACCACCACCTGTGCCTACATCCAAAACAGAAGTCCCTGATTTAAATGCATGTATTTTGGCAATTCCCAAGGAATGTAAAACATGGCGCAAATACAATTCATCAATATCTTTTCTGGAAACCACATTTATTTTTTGGTTCCAGTCCTTATATAGATCTTCAAGTTGCAAAAATTGCTCTTGTTGTAGTTTTGTTAAATCTGGAAAATAGTTGAAAATTATGTCTGCTTTCATTGATATTCCTTTAATTTTGTCAAAAATACTACTTTAGCCATCATAAGCCTTGTTTATGATTAAGACAATACCTTAAAATAAAGTAGATTTAGATTAAATATAAATAGCATGGATAAAGGAACAACTATTCGATTTTCAAGAAAGGATTCCGCCCAATTCTTTAAGACTTTAAACAAAAGGGTAAATGATTATTTTAAAGAGAAAGAAATAAAAAAAACAGGAGATTGGCGACTTCATTTAAAGACCGCCATCATGTTTGTTCTTTTCTTGGCTCCTTATTTTTTAATATTAACATTGGGATTGCCAAATTGGGCAAATCTTTTACTTACTATAGTAATGGGAGTGGGCATGGCTGGTGTTGGTATGAATGTAATGCATGATGGCAACCATGGTTCTTATTCTACCAAAAAATGGGTGAATAGCATTATGGGAGGAAGTATTTATATTCTTGCGGGCAATGTATACAATTGGCAGGTACAACACAACGTATTGCACCACACCTATACCAATATTCAAGGTCATGATGAAGATTTGGATGCTGGCCGTATTTTACGTTTCTCTAAACATACAAAATGGGAAAAATACCATAGATTTCAGCATTTTTACTCTGTCTTTTTATATGGACTACTAACCTTTAACTGGGCCATTACCACAGATTTTCAACAAATGTACAGGTATACCAAAAGAAAACTTTCTTATGGGGAATTTCCTAATCCTATAGCAAATTGGAGTAAAATGGTCGTATTTAAATTAATCTATATAGGAATATGGATTGTATTACCATTGGTAATCTTAGATATCTCATGGTGGAAATTATTAATCGGCTTCTTTGTAATGCACTATGTTGCAGGAGTAATCCTTAGTGTTGTATTTCAATTGGCACATGTTATTGAAGAGGCGGAAACTCCTCTTCCAGATGAAAATGGTACTATGAAAAACACTTGGGCCATTCACCAATTATTCACCACTGTAAATTTCGGAAACAAAAGTAAAATAGTAAATTGGTTTACGGGTGGGTTAAACCATCAAGTAGAACATCATATATTCCCTAACATTAGCCACGTTCATTACACAAAAATCGGGGAAATTGTTAAACGAACAGCAAAAGAGTTTAATTTGCCTTACAACGAATATAAAACTACTAGAAAAGCCATAATTTCGCACTTCAAACATTTAAAAAAGTTGGGGCAAAACCCAGCATTACAATACTAG
Organism: uncultured Flavobacteriaceae bacterium; assembly: GCA_964398035.1. Lineage (GTDB taxonomy): Bacteria > Bacteroidota > Bacteroidia > Flavobacteriales > Flavobacteriaceae > Saonia. The sequence goes on from CAYNLI010000001.1 coordinate 25,826, forward strand.
TAAACAGTTATAACGCATGAGCAATCATTTATCTGAAAGAATCAATAAAATGTCTACTTCGGCCACATTAGCTATGGCCGCTAAAGCAAGAGAACTTAGAAACGAAGGCAAAGATATCATTGGTCTAAGTTTAGGAGAACCAGATTTTAATATTCCAGATTTCATAAAAGATGCTGCTAAACAAGCAGTGGACGATAATTATAGTAGCTACTCTCCTGTGGATGGATATGCTGATCTTAAACAAGCTATTTCCAATAAGTTCAAAAGAGATAATGGATTGGATTATGGCATTAACCAAATTGTAGTTTCTACCGGAGCAAAACAATCATTGGCAAATATTGCCATGATAATGCTAAACAAGGGTGATGAAGTGATTTTACCTGCTCCATATTGGGTAAGTTATAGCGATATTGTAAAATTAGCAGAGGGGGTTCCTGTAGAAGTCCCTACATCTATTGACACCGATTTTAAAATGACCCCAGAGCAGTTAGAGGCTGCCATAACGCCAAAAACCAAAATGATTTGGTTCAGCTCTCCTTGTAACCCAAGTGGCTCTGTATACAGCCAAAAGGAACTAGAAGGCTTAGCAGCTGTTTTAAGAAATCATCCAAATATTTTTATTGTTTCTGATGAAATCTATGAGCACATCAACTTTACCAGTGGTCACGTTAGTATTGCGAGCATTGATGGCATGTATGACAGAACCATTACAGTCAATGGGGTATCTAAAGCCTTTGCTATGACTGGATGGAGAATTGGATATATTGGCGCACCGGAATGGGTGGCCAAAGCATGTACTAAATTTCAAGGACAGATTACAAGCGGTGCCAATGCCATTGGACAACGTGCTACCATAGCTGCGCTTGAAGCCCCTGTGAGCAAAATTAAATTCATGGTTGATGAATTTCATAGAAGACGTGATATAATATTGGAACTTCTTGGAGAAATTGATGGTTTTAAATTAAACGTCCCTGAAGGTGCTTTTTATGTATTCCCAGACATTTCTAGCTTTTTTGGCAAAACCTTGAACGGAACTGTTATAAACAACGCATCAGACTTTGCCATGCACCTTCTTGAAAATGCTAACGTAGCAACAGTTACAGGAGAAGCTTTTGGAAACCCTAATTGTATCCGTATTTCTTATGCGGCATCAGAAAAAGAATTGCGAGAAGCAATAGCTAGGATTAAAGCAGTAGTATAAAAAGAGAATAGTAATAATATGGTCGGTCTATGGTTTTCTAAACTATATGACCGACTTTTTTATGTTGATTTCCAAAAGTACGGAGTCAATAAAATCAGCACAGTAAACAGTTCTAACCTTCCTGCCAACATTAAAAAACCACACCACCATTTACCAATATCTGGTAAGCTATTGTAATTGCTTATTGGGTTAAGGCTTCCCAAAGCTGGTCCTACATTTCCCAATGAAGAAGCTGCTCCGCCAATAGCTGATTGAAAATCCAATCCTATAAAGCCCAAAACCAATGCTCCAATTATAAACAACAACATATAAAGTACAAAAAAGGCTATTATATTATAGACAATATGCTCCTTAACTGTTTTATTATTATACCTCACAGGAATAATAGCATTGGGGTGCAGTGTTCTTTTAAACTCTAACAAACCATTCTTAATAATCAATAAATGCCTCATTACTTTGATTCCACCAGCAGTAGAACCTGCAGACCCACCTAAAAAGAACAATCCAAAAAATAAAATCGTTAAAAAGGGCGTCCAAGCTGTAAAATCAGCGGTAACAAATCCCGTAGTGGTAATCACTGAAATAACTTGAAACAACGCATGCCTAAAAGAGCTTTCTCCATGACCTAAAACCATTGGATGAAAATCTGAAACAGGGACATTTGCCTTAAAATAAACTACAGCCGTAGTAACTATAGCAAAAAGTATGATAAATACAGTGTAATACTTAACTTCTTCATCTTTAATGATGCGCTGTATTTTTCCCTTAAAAGCAAAATAACTCAACACAAAATTACTACCTGCCAAAAACATAAAAAATATTACTATATATTGAATCAATGGTTCATTGTTCCAATAAGCCAAACTGGCATTTTTGGTGGAAAAACCTCCTGTTGACAAGGTTGCCAAAGAATGGTTGATAGCATCAAAAAAGGACATTCCCGCCAACTTTAACAAAAGTGTTTCAGCTGCCGTATAACCAACATATATAAGCCAAAGTCTTTTGGCCGTATCCGTAATTCTAGGATGTAACTTATCACCGCCAGGACCAGGAGCTTCAGCAGCAAACAACTGCATGCCGCCTATTCCCAGCAAAGGTAATATGGCAATGGCCAAAACAATAATCCCCATGCCTCCTATCCAATGTGTAAGGCTACGCCAAAACAAAATTCCCTCTGGCAGGGATTCTATGTCATTCAAAATTGTTGCCCCTGTTGTTGTATAGCCAGAAATAGTTTCAAAAAAAGCATTGGTAACATCTGGTATGGCACCAGAAAATAAATATGGAAGCATTCCTGATGCTGACATGACCAGCCAGCCAAAAGTGACAATCATATAGCCTTCCTTACGTTTTACCTCTTTTTTATGCCCTCTAGTATAGAACATGGACAAAACTCCAATAAGCATGGTTACAATTGCAGCAAGAGTAATATCCATCGTAACTCCATCCTTGTACATGCCACTTACAAAAGCAGCTATCAACATAAAAAAACCATTGCACAGCAACAGTAATCCCATAAGATGAATAATGATTTTAGAATTAAATTTCATACACTACAAGAACAACTTTTCAATTTTTGGAATGGCCCTGGGTAAACAACAGACCACTACCCTATCTCCTTCTATAATTTTAAAATCTCCAAGAGCAATAATACCTTCTCCATCTCTAACCACACCACCTATTGTGGCAGACCTTGGAAAATCTAATTCACGTATTATTTTACCATTTACAATAGACGTTGGTTTTACTATAAACTCTAAAATTTCTGCATTTAGATTATTCAATCTAGTTAAAGCCACTACCTCTCCTTTTCTAATGTACCTAAAAATATTATTGGCTGCCAAAAGTTTTTTATTGATGAGCGTATCTATTCCAATAGAATGTGATAATTGAAAATAATCTATATTCTCAACCATAGCTATGGTCTTTTTAATATGCTTTGACTTTGCCACCAAGCAGGACATAATATTGGTTTCAGAATTTCCAGTTACTGCAATAAAAGCATCCATGGATTCCAAACTTTCCTCATCCAACAATTCTACATTGCTCCCATCACCATTAATGACAAGGGCATTTGGCAATTCATCAGCAATTTCAAATGCTTTTTCCTTGTTTTTTTCAATCAATTTTACATTGAACTTTTTAGCACAAAGATCCCTTGCTGTCTTAAACCCAACTTTACTGCCTCCAAGAATCATTACATTTTTAATCTCCTCCTTTTTCTTCCCTGTTAATTTGCACAGCTCATCAACACCGCCTTTAGAAGTAATAAAATACACCTGGTCTCCTTCTTTAAAAACAGTGTCACCTCTAGGAATCACTGTATATTGAGTTCCCATACGCTGAATGGCAATAGGCATAAAATGTAGCTCTGGAAATATTTTTGCCGCATCTTTCACCATTTTACCTACAAATGAGGCTGATCTTGGCAGAGAGACTCCAACCATGATCAATGCGCCATCTTCAAACTCATAGGTGTCATTAAAGGCAGATTGATTCAACAATAACTGAATCTCTGTTGCTGCCAACTCTTCTGGAGAAATAAGTTCATCTATTCCCAACTCAGAGAAATTAATAGCTTCTCTATTATCTAAAAACTCCGTATTGGATATCCTAGCAATAGTTCTTTTGCAGCCTAATTGTTTTGCTAATAAACAAAGGGTAAGATTTGTGGTTTCTGATGAAGTAACACCAATAACCAAATCAGACTTTTCTACTTGCGCGTCTCGTAAAAGGGAAATAGAGGTAGCATCACCTTTTAACACTCTAATATCCAAATGACTATCTGCATAAGAGAGATTTTCTTTATTGATATCAATTAACGTAATATCCTGAGATTCGTACGATAATAGTTTTGCCAAATGAAAGCCTACTTCACCAGCTCCCGCAATTATTATTTTCATTTGTTCTTAAAATTGTTTTCCAAAGGTAAAACCTATAATTCTTTAGGCAATCTGTTTGTAGTAATTAGAGACATAATACCTTGTTACAGAACGTTCAATAAAATGCCTGTACATACTGTAAAGCAAAATTACATAAATTTATTTTCTTGATGTTAACATTCTCATACATAAGTAAAAAACAAATAATTCTCAACTTACCTTTGACAACAGAATCAATCTGTACTTGTATATTTGTCCAAAATAGTAAAATGGCAGAGAAAATTACTCCATATAAGGATTCCAAACTGGGAAAAAAGGAACAAGTGACACAGATGTTTGATACTATATCAGAAAATTATGATGGCTTAAACAGAGTGATTTCTTTTGGAATAGATATAAAATGGAGGAATATAGTGGTTGATATTCTTAGCAAGAAACAGCCTAAAAACATTTTAGACATTGCAACTGGCACTGGAGATTTAGCTATTAATATGGTTAAAACTGGAGCAGAAAAAATAATTGGCTTGGATATTTCATCAGGAATGTTAGAAGTAGGAAAAAAAAAGGTGGCAGAAAAAAGCTTAAACCATATTATTGAACTGGTTGTTGGCGATAGTGAAAATTTGCCTTTTGAAGAAAATACATTTGATGCCATTACCGTTGCATTTGGCGTACGCAATTTTGAAGACCTTGAAAAAGGGTTATCAGAAATATATAGGGTTTTAAAAAAATCTGGAACATTTATAGTATTAGAAACCTCTGTACCCACCAAAACTCCATACAAACAAGGATATCGTTTTTATACCAAAAACGTTCTTCCTCTTATTGGAAAACTTTTTTCAAAAGACCAATCAGCTTATTCCTATTTAAGCGAATCTGCTTCTGTATTTCCACATGGAAAAGACTTCAACAATATTTTGAATAAAATTGGGTTTATAGAGGTAGAGAACAAACCTCAAACATTTGGGGTTGCATCAATATATATTGCTACAAAATAAACACATGAAATATATTTTTCCCATTTTAATGGGATTTTTATTATTATTTACCTCTGTAAATGCTCAATTTAATGAAAACCCCATTTTAAATCTTGAAAATGAGGACATACCTTTTCTGAATTTTGGCTTTTTTCTTGGATTCAACCAATATGATTTTCAATTTGAATATAAAGATGACCTACCTGATATATTAGTAGATAAATCTTTAGGATTTAATGTTGGTCTAATTGGTGAAATGCGTATCAATGATTTTTTAGATCTTCGTTTTGAGCCTGGTCTACATTACACACAAAGAATTTTAGGGTTCCCAGGGTTTTCCGAACAAAACGAAGCTATTAGAGAAGTTAAATCTACTTACATTAATTTTCCTTTATTATTAAAGGTCAGTACTAAAAGGTTGGGAAACTGGAAACCTTTTCTCATTGGTGGCGCATCCACATCCTTAAATCTTGGAAGTAACCAAGACAGCCTAGATGATAATAGCAGCGGCACTTTTAGAATGAAAAAAATTACTTATTACTACGAAATGGGTTTTGGAATAGATTTCTATTTGGAATACTTCAAGTTTTCACCTTCAATTCGTGGAGTTTTTGCCCTTAGTGATGAATTGGTTAGGGATGTTGGCCCAAACAGCCCATGGACTGGTAATATTGATGCCATGCGCACACGTGGTATTTTCATAAATTTCACTTTTGAATAAAGACAAATTATCTCCCTCTCTTAATTTCATTCAATAAAATAGCCGTAGCAGTAGCGACATTTAAGCTTTCTGTAGTTTTAGTACCAAATTGAGGAATGCTAATTTTCTTAGCTATCAGCGCTTCAATTTCATTAGAAATGCCATTGGCTTCATTCCCCATGACCAATATTCCAGATTCAGGGAAAACTTCTTTATAAACTACTTCTCCATTCATGAAGGCTCCATAAACTGGCATTTGAACTTTATTCAAATAATCTTTTATATTGGCATAAACAATATTTACACGACTTATAGAACCCATTGTAGCTTGTAATACTTTTGGATTATAACAATCTACTGTATTAAGGGAACACAATAAATTTGGTATTCCAAACCAATCACACAACCTTATAATAGTGCCCATATTTCCTGGATCACGAACATCGTCCAAAGCAATGACCCAGTCATTGGAATCAATCTCAATTGGCACGGGTATATTGAACACTCCAACAACTTTATTGGGAGTACTCAGAGAACTGATTTTCGCTAACTCAGCTTCGGAAATTAATTCAGCTACAACTATATTTTCTTTTACAAATTCAACATCAGTACTATAAATAATATGTGCAGTAATTTGGGATGCTAAAAGTTCTTTTACCACCTTTACACCTTCAACCACAAACATACCATGTTGATTTCGGTACTTTTTTTGCTGTAAGCTTTTTATAAATTTTATCTGGCTTTTAACAACCATACAAATAATGTATTTTTGATTTCTATGAACACCCGCTCAAGTCGTATAAAAAACATAGCAAAAATAGGCTTATTATTACTATGTGCCGCCATTACCTCATGCAATACACTCAAAAGAGTTGAAGAGCAAGAGCTATTGCTTACTAAAAATACTATCTACGCTGATGGGGGAAAAGTAACAAATGAGGATATTCATAGTTTAATTGTACAAAAACCCAACAGTACATTATTGGGATATCCGTTAAGATTAAATTTATATAATCTTGCAAAAAAAGACCCTGACTCTTCCTTCCAAAATTGGCTTCACAAAAAAGAAAAAAGAGAACAGCGCCTTATTAATTGGCTGTCAAAAAAGCAGGTTGATAGATTAGGCGAATCATTTATGGTAAAAGGGTATAGTGAATGGTTGAAAAATATTGGCGAGCCACCATCTGTAATTGACACATCAAGAACTAGAAAATCTTTGAATAGATTAGAAGCTTACTATGGTAGTAAAGGGTATTTTAACAACAAGGCCACTTATGATATAATGCGCAATAATAGGAAGCAAAGGGCTCAGATAGATTACACCATTAAATTGGGCAATCCTTACATTGTTGATTCCGTCACTAAAAAAATAAGTTCTACAGTGATAGATTCAATCTATAAAATTCATACTGATGATTCTTTTGTAGAATCTGGAAAACAATTTAATTTATTAGATTTTAATAATGAACGTAAAAGGCTTACAACTTTATTCAGAAATTCTGGCGTTTATAATTTTCAAGAAAGTTCCATTACTTATAACATTACAAGAGACACAATTAAGACTAATGATGACCAAAAAATGGATGTGGAACTTACTATTGAAAATTTAAAAACAAGAAATGAAAACACACTTATATCATCAGAATATAAAGTTTATACATTTGATAAAATAAATATTTACGCGGATTATATCTTTGATCAAAATCAAGATTTGCTACAGTCCATAGAATATGAAAATTATACTATTTATTACAAAGACAAATTACGGTATAAGCCCAAAGCCCTTACCAATGCTATTTTCATGGAAAAAGATAGTATCTATAGGGATTTGGACAGGTTGCGTACCTTAAGACAAATAACCAACTTAAATACATTTAAGTATCCCAACATAGATTTTGCCCAAGACAGCACACACACAAAACTAACTTCCAACATTTATTTAGCAGCAAGACCCAAGTATTCATCAGAAACCAATTTTGATATTACACACTCTAACATACAACGTTTAGGGATTGCTTTCAGCACTTCATTGATTACTCGTAATATATTTGGTGGAGCAGAAACGTTAAGCTTTTCAGCTAGAGGATCCTTTGGGCTTTTAGGCGACACATCTTTATCTGAAGATTTCTTTTCAGAAATTGGTGGCGATGTTAATCTTACTTTTCCAAGAATATGGATGCCTTTAATTAATACTGAAAAAATTATTCCATACTATATGTTGCCCCAGACTAGAATGACTCTTGGTACCAGTTTCCAAAAAAATATTGGGCTGGATAAACAAACATTCAACAGTATTTTGGGGTATAATTGGTCTCCAAATGATTTCAAAAAAAATACAATAGAATTACTCAATCTTCAATTTGTCAATAATGTGAACCCTAATCGGTTCTTTGATGTTTATCAAAATTCTTATTCCAGACTGGATGATATTGCAGATTCTTTCGATGATGAAAATGATTTTCCAAACCTAGCCAATCTTTTTGAAGATCCGGATAATACTGGAAACCCAAATCTTATTATCTCTAGCGGCACAAACGGATTTATTAAAGAGGTATTAGAAAATAATCTTATCCCAAACAACACAGACAATTTCAACCAAGTAAGAAGCATTGAGGAGCGCAGGAAGAGATTAACAGAAAACAACCTCATATTTTCTAGCAACTACACCTATACCAAAAACAATAAAAGTGGCATAAACGACAATGATTTTCACCAATTTAGATTTAAAATAGAAAGTGCTGGCAACCTTTTATCAGCACTTTCCAACATCATTACATTTGAGCAAGATGAAAATGCAAACCTACGTGTCTTTGATGTACCCTATTCCCAGTATTTAAAAACAGAATTTGATTATATTAAACACTGGAGTCTTGCAGGAGCCAATGTCTTAGCCTTTAAAAGTTTCTTTGGCATAGCCATTCCTTATGGCAATTCTAATAGTATTCCTTTTACCAGAAGTTATTTTGCCGGTGGATCTAATGACAATAGAGCATGGCATCCATATTCATTAGGCCCCGGAAGAACGCAGGAGGTAAATGACTTTAATGAGGCAAACCTAAAGTTGGCCCTCAACCTAGAATATCGTTTTCCCATTGCAGGTGATATAAAAGGAGCCTTATTTGCAGATGCAGGAAACATCTGGAATGCTTTGGATAATGTGGACAATGAAGAAGCCACTTTTAATGGTTTTAGTTCTTTAGCGGATATAGCACTTGGAACAGGTTTTGGGCTACGGTATGATTTTACCTATTTTGTTATTCGTTTAGATACTGGTTTCAAAACTTACAATCCTGCCGAAGAAGTATCAAAAAGATGGTTTAGACAATACAATTTTAGTAATGCCATCTTCAACATAGGTATCAATTATCCTTTTTAGACCTACATTATTTCATTACTTTTGCGCTATCTTTTTAAAAAACCAAATAGATTAAAATTATGGCCCACAATATCAAAGCAGGAGTTGCCACAGGCGATGAAGTTCAAGAGATTTTTAACTACGCTAAGGAAAAAGGATTTGCCCTACCTGCTGTAAATGTAATCGGTTCTAGCACTATTAATGGTGTATTAGAAACTGCAGTTAGCTTAAATGCACCCGTTATCATTCAATTTTCTAACGGAGGCGCACAATTTAATGCTGGCAAAGGTTTGTCCAATGTAGGGCAAAAGGCTGCTATTGCTGGTGCCATTGCCGGTGCAAAACACATACATCAATTGGCAGAAGCTTACGGCGCCGTTGTTATTTTACATACAGATCATTGTGCTAAAAAATTATTACCATGGATAGATGGTCTTTTAGATGCCAGTGAAAAGCATTATGCTGAAACTGGAAAATCACTTTTCAGCTCACATATGATTGATTTATCTGAAGAACCTATTGAAGAAAACATAGCCATATGTAAAGAATACTTGTCCAGAATGAGTAAAATGGACATGACTTTAGAAATAGAGCTTGGCATTACAGGTGGTGAAGAAGATGGTGTTGATAATTCTGATGTAGATGATTCTAAATTATACACTCAACCAGAAGAAGTAGCTTACGCCTACGAAGAACTTTCTAAAATAAGTCCTCGTTTTACTATAGCTGCAGCTTTTGGCAATGTACATGGTGTTTACAAGCCTGGGAATGTAAAATTGACTCCAAAAATTCTTTTAAATTCTCAAGAATATATTTCTAAAAAATATGGTGTTGAAAATAACCACATCGATTTTGTATTCCATGGCGGTTCTGGTTCTACAGTAGAAGAAATTAGAGAAGGTATTAGCTACGGAGTTATCAAAATGAATATTGATACCGATTTACAGTATGCATTCCTTGCAGGAGTAAGAGATTATGTTCAGGATAAAAAAGATTATCTACAAGCACAGATAGGAAACCCTACAGGAAGTGACGAACCCAACAAAAAGTTTTATGACCCAAGAGTATGGTTACGTGAAGGTGAAAAAACTTTTGTAGAAAGATTGAAAAAAGCGTTTGAAGATTTAAATAATGTAAATACATTATAACTCCAAGTAATCCTTTAATACTACATTCAGCTTATGACAGCATGGTTTAAAAGAACGGAAAAGGGAATACAAACTGCAACCGAGGAGAAAAAAGATACTCCTAAGGGGCTTTGGTACAAGTCCCCTACCGGAAAAATTGTTGAATCTGAAGAATTGGCCAAAAACTTTTATGTTAGTCCAGAAGATGACTACCATGTTAGAATAGGTAGTAAAGAATATTTTCAGATTCTTTTTGATGACAATAAGTTCACAGAGCTAGATGCTAAGCTCTCATCTAAAGACCCATTAAAGTTTGAAGACAGTAAGAAATACACAGACCGTTTAAAAGCTGCCCAGAAAAAAACAGGTCTAAAAGATGCTGTCAGAACAGCCGTTGGGAAATCTCTTGGAAAGGATTTAGTAATAGCTGCAATGGATTTCAGTTTTATTGGAGGTTCTATGGGAAGTGTTGTAGGAGAGAAAATTGCAAGAGCAATAGATTATTCTATAAAGAAGAAAATCCCTTTTTTAATGATTTCTAAATCTGGTGGCGCCAGAATGATGGAAGCTGCTTTATCTTTAATGCAATTGGCAAAAACATCAGCTAAACTAGCGCAACTTGCTGAGGCTAAGATTCCGTACATATCCTTATGCACAGACCCTACCACAGGAGGCACAACAGCTTCATATGCTATGCTAGGCGATATCAATATAGCAGAGCCAAAAGCATTGATAGGTTTTGCAGGCCCACGTATAGTTAAAGACACTACTGGAAAAGAATTGCCAGAAGGGTTCCAAACATCAGAATTTCTTAAAGAACATGGGTTTTTAGACTTTATAACACACCGTAGTGACCTTAAAAAGAAAGTAAATCTATACATTGATTTAATCCAAAACAATCCTATCAGATCGTAAAGGATTTAGTTGTATATTTGCGCCCTGATTGAAGAAATCAATCAAGTACATAAAAATCATTTAAAATAATATTGGAATGTATTTAACACCAAAAGTAAAGACCGAAATCTTTAAGAAACACGGCAAAACAGAAAAGAACACAGGTTCTGCAGAAGGACAAATAGCTTTGTTCACTTTTAGGATTAACCACTTAACAGAGCATTTAAAAAACAATCGTAAAGATTTTAATACAGAGCGTTCTTTGGTTAAACTGGTAGGTAAAAGAAGAAGTCTTCTAGATTACCTTATAAAGAAAGATATTGTAAGATATCGTGAAATAATTAAAGAATTAAGTATTAGAAAATAATTAAAAAAGGGAAAGCTAAGCTTTCCCTTTTTTAAATGCAAAGCCCTTGGTTGTATTTAAATACAAGGCAACACAAAAAGCTACATTTAGTTTTTCATTGGTCAACACAACAACACAACCCGACCGTCAGGCAGACGGTGGACCAAATGTTTAACAAGCCTGTTACTAAACACAGGTTGTAACAATTTTTTATGATTCCAAAAACTTTTAAAGAGGTCATAGACCTTGGTGACGGTAGAGAGATTTCTATTGAAACTGGAAAATTGGCAAAGCAAGCCCATGGCTCTGTTGTTGTTCAATCAGGAAAATGTATGTTATTATGTACAGTAGTTTCAAACTATGAACAAAAAGACTTAGATTTTCTACCATTAACGGTAGATTACCGTGAAAAATTCGCTGCATCTGGACGTTATCCAGGTGGTTTCTTCAAAAGAGAAGCAAGACCAAGTGATGGTGAAGTATTGACTATGAGATTGGTAGACAGGGTATTGCGCCCTTTATTCCCAAAAGATTATCACTCAGAAACACAAGTGATGATTCAATTAATGTCTCATGACGAAGACGTAATGCCAGATGCAATGGCAGCATTAGCAGCTTCTGCTGCAATTCAACTTTCAGACTTTCCGTTTGAATGTGCCATTTCGGAAGCACGAGTAGCTCGTGTAAACGGTGAATTTGTTATTAACCCAAGTAGAGCACAATTAGCAGAATCTGACATCGATATGATGATTGGAGCTTCAGCCGATTCAGTAATGATGGTTGAAGGTGAAATGGATGAAATTTCTGAAGAAGAAATGACAGAAGCCATTAAATTTGCACATGAAGCCATTAAAGTACAATGTGCTGCACAATTAAAATTAGCAGAAGCATTTGGCAGAAAAGAAGTTCGTGAATACCCAGGAGAAAGAGTAGATGAAGAACTTTCTCAGAAAATTCATGACATGGCATATGACAAAGTATATGCTATTGCTAAAGCAGGTTCTGCTAAACACGAAAGAAGTGCTGCTTTCGCAAAAATCAAAGAAGAAATAAAAGCTTCTTTCTCTGAAGAAGAAGTAGAAGATTACGGAGATTTAATTTCTAAATACTACCGTAAAGCAGAAAAAGCTGCTATCCGTAATCTAACCTTAGATGAAGGTTTACGTTTAGACGGTCGTAAAACAGATGAGATTCGTCCAATCTGGTGCGAGATAGATTATTTACCATCAACCCATGGTTCAGCAATCTTTACAAGAGGAGAAACTCAAGCATTAGCGACAGTAACTTTAGGAACCTCAAGAGAAGCTAATAAAATAGATATGCCGTCTTACGAAGGTGAAGAAACATTCTATTTACACTATAACTTCCCTCCTTTCTGTACAGGAGAAGCAAGACCAATTAGAGGAACATCTCGTAGAGAAGTTGGTCATGGTAACTTAGCACAACGTGCATTAAAAGGAATGATTCCTGCAGATTGTCCTTACACAGTACGTGTAGTATCAGAAGTATTAGAATCTAACGGTTCTTCTTCTATGGCAACTGTATGTTCTGGAACAATGGCATTAATGGATGCTGGTATTCAACTTATAAGACCAGTTTCTGGTATTGCAATGGGATTGATTTCTGATGCTAAAACTGGAAAGTATGCTGTTTTATCTGATATTCTTGGTGATGAAGATCACTTAGGAGATATGGATTTTAAAGTAACAGGAACAGAAAAAGGAATCACTGCATGCCAAATGGACATTAAAGTAAAAGGACTTTCTTATGAAATTCTTGTAAATGCATTAATGCAGGCAAATGCTGGTAGATTACATATTTTAAGCAAACTTACCGATACAATTGCTACGTCAAATGAAGACGTTAAAGCACATGCTCCAAAAATGGTTACTGTTACTATTCCTGGAGATTTTATTGGTGCATTGATTGGTCCTGGCGGAAAAGTGATTCAAGAACTTCAGAAAACAACAGGATGTACAATTGTTATCAACGAAGACCCTGTAACAGAAGAAGGTCTTGTTGAAATCTTAGGGACAGACCAAGATGGCATTGATGCTGTATTGGCAAAAATAGATTCTATCACCTTTAAACCAGAAGTTGGTAGCGTGTATGAAGTGAAAGTAATAAAAATGTTAGATTTTGGTGCTGTAGTGGAATATGCTGAAGCTCCAGGAAACGAGGTTTTATTACATGTATCTGAATTGGCATGGGAACGCACAGAAAATGTATCTGATGTGGTAAACATGGGTGATGTTTTTGATGTTAAATATTTTGGACTAGATAAAAGAACCCGTAAGGATAAAGTATCTAGAAAAGCATTATTGCCAAAACCAGAAGGTTATGTTGAAAGACCACCTAGAACTGACAGAGATAATAGAAGTCGTGGTGGAAACGATAGAAATAGAGATCGTAAACCAAGAAGGGATTAATCTCCAATCTTAAATTTATACAAGCCTCAACGTTAAGTTGGGGCTTTTTTTATTTTCTACGCAACCTTTTGAACATTTACAGACTACTAATAAAACACAGCAATACCAACAAAAAAAATTCAAATATATCCATATACCAATGTATCTTTTTATAATAGCTCACAAATACATCCACAATAGATAATGACTTAAACAACAATAAAAAATCCTCTACCCTTAAAATTGGTTATGGTGTTTACTTAATCTTCAGCGCAAACAAAAAAATGGGGTATTAGAATAGGAGCGGGCTTAAATAATTTTTACAAAAGCACATTCAATGTCCTAATTTACCCAAACAAAACAATTCCCCGTTTTTATTCACTTTGCAAACGGGAACACAACTTAAACTATAAAGCACTCTTTCACAGGTAAATAATAACTGTTTAACCAAAAAAAAAGAAATTTAGGCACCCTTTTGTAACATTTTTAGTTTTTCTACGTATAAGTATATGCAGTCTATGCAATTTGAACTTAATTTATTTAAATGAGACAGCTTAAGATTACAAAACAGGTTACCAATAGGGAAACCGCATCTTTGGATAAGTATTTGCAAGAAATTGGCAAAGTGGATCTTATTACCGCAGAAGAAGAAGTAGAATTGGCACAACGTATCAAGGCAGGCGATCAACTCGCTCTTGAAGAACTCACAAAAGCCAATCTAAGATTCGTGGTATCCGTAGCTAAGCAATACCAAAACCAAGGGCTTACTTTACCGGATTTAATTAACGAGGGAAACCTTGGACTGATTAAAGCTGCACAACGTTTTGACGAAACAAGGGGATTTAAATTTATCTCTTACGCTGTATGGTGGATTCGTCAATCCATATTACAAGCATTGGCAGAACAATCACGTATTGTTCGTTTGCCATTGAACAAAATTGGTTCTATTAACAAAATCAATAAAACCTTTGCGTTTTTAGAACAAGCTCATGAACGTATGCCATCACCAGAGGAAATTGCCAAGGAATTGGATATGACTGTGGATGATGTAAAGCAATCTTTGAAAAACTCAGGGCGCCATGTATCTATGGATGCTCCTTTGATTGATGGGGAAAATTCTAACCTATACGATGTTTTACGTAGCGGTGAGTCTCCAAATCCAGATAGAGAATTGTTGCATGAGTCATTAAGAACTGAAATAGAAAGAGCTTTGGAAACATTGACTCCTAGAGAAGCAGATGTTATTCGTTTGTATTTTGGTCTAGCAGGGCAACATTCTATGACCTTGGAAGAAATTGGTGAAACTTTTGAGCTTACAAGAGAAAGAGTTCGCCAAATAAAAGAAAAGGCCATTAGAAGGTTAAAGCATACTTCTAGAAGTAAAATATTAAAGACCTATTTGGGATAATCCCAAACACAGATTACAGTTAAATCTCCTGTATTGGAAATTTGGTATAAAAATTGTAATTTGTGAACTGTAACAACAGTTTATCATGACTGTTCGTTTTTTGATTGATGAATAAACTCCGGCTGATTACCGGAGTTTTTCATTTATAATAACCACATCATTTCACTACTTTTGTAATAGCAACAAGTTTAGTTCTACAAAATGAGTAAAAAAATAATTGCACCCTCACTTTTAGCGGCAGATTTTGCCAACTTACAACGAGACATAGAAATGATAAACCAAAGTGAAGCAGATTGGTTTCATTTGGATATTATGGATGGTGTTTATGTCCCCAATATATCTTTTGGCATGCCAGTAGTGAAAGCTATTGCAAAACATGCAAAAAAAATACTGGATGTACATTTAATGATTGTAGATCCAGACCGTTATATAAATACTTTCGCCGAATTAGGAACTAACAACCTAACGGTCCATTATGAGACTTGCACCCATCTACATAGAACATTGCAAGCCATAAAAGATGCTGGCATGAAAGCTGGCGTTGCTTTAAACCCACACACTAACATTGATTTATTGGAAGACACCATAAATGATATAGACTTAGTTTGTATTATGAGTGTGAATCCAGGTTTTGGCGGACAATCCTTTATTAAAAACACCTATGATAAGGTCAAAGATTTAAAAGCCTTGATAACAACTAAAAAAGCCAACACTTTAATTGAGATTGATGGTGGAGTAACTTCAAAAAATGCCAAAGCTTTAATTGATGCTGGTGCAGATGTGTTGGTTGCTGGTAGTTTTATTTTTAAAAGTGAGAACCCACCAAAGACAATTATTGAACTTAAAAATATAATTGCTTAATGGAACATTTTGATGTTGTTATCATTGGAGGAGGCCCAATAGGTATAGCCTGCGGACTTGAAGCAAAAAAAAAGGGAGTAACATACATTATTCTTGAAAAAGGACCCATTGTAAACTCTTTGTTCAACTACCCTGCAAACATGCAATTCTTTTCTTCCTCAGAACGGTTAGAAATAGATAATGTTCCCTTTATAAGTAAAGAAGCAAAGCCTAAAAGAAGTGAAGCATTAGAATATTACAGAAGAATTGCCGTATCCAATAAACTCAATATTAATTTATTTGAAAAAGTGGCATCAGTAAAAAAAGAAGGTGATGTTTTTTCTGTTATTTCTGATAAAGGCAAGTATACTACCCAAAATGTAATTGTAGCCACTGGGTTTTATGATATACCAAACCTTTTAAACGTTCCAGGGGAGGATTTACCAAAAGTATCCCATTACTATAATGACCCACATTATTATGCTGGTCAAAAATTAGCCGTTATAGGAGCCAGTAACTCTTCTGTAGATGCCGCTTTGGAATGCTGGCGAAAGGGCTCTGACGTAACCTTGATCATACGTGGTTCAGAAGTTGGCCAACGTGTAAAGTATTGGGTAAGACCAGATATTATCAATAGAATTGAAGAAGGCAGTATAAACGTTTATTACAACACTACTATTAAGGAAATAAAAGATGATGAGATATTGGTAAACACCCCTAAAGGTGTTGTATCCATTGAAAATAATTTTGTTTTGGCATTAACTGGCTATATGCCCAATTTTGAGTTTTTGGAAAACATGGGAGTAGAATTGTCCAAAGATGACAAAAGGCTTCCCAAATACAATGAAAACACCATGGAGACCAATGTAGAAGGACTTTATTTAGCCGGAGTAATTTGCGGTGGCATGGAAACCCACAAATGGTTTATAGAGAATTCTAGAATACATGCTCCATTGATTATAACTGCTATTTTAGCAAAAAAGAGAGCGTAAAAAAGGCTCTACAAAAGCAGAGCCAGTAACTTGTGACCGCGAAGGGATTCGAACCCCCAACCCTCAGAGCCGAAATCTGATATTCTATCCAGTTGAACTACGCAGCCATAATTTATATTTAAGAAAGTTTTGCTTTAACAATAGTGGAAATGGTTTTGCCATCTGCTTGACCAGCCAATTCTTTGGAAACCATACCCATTACCTTGCCCATATCTTTCATTCCTGAAGCACCTACGGCATCAATGGTCTGCACCACAACTTTTTCTATTTCTTCTTCAGTTAATTGTTCAGGCAAAAACTTTTCTATTATTGCTACCTGTGCCAATTCAGGCTCAGCTAAATCTTCTCTACCCTGCTCCATAAAAATAGCTGCGCTATCTTTTCTTTGCTTCACTAACTTTTGAACCAATGCTATTTCATCATCTTCAGACAAGCCTTCACCTGCCCCACTTTCTGTTTGCGCCATCAATAAAGCAGATTTAATTGCTCTAAGCGATTCTAAAGCAACTTTATCCTTGGCCCTCATAGCGGCTTTCATCTCTTCCATTACTTGTTGCTGCAAACTCATAATCTTTGTTTTTTTACGGCACGAAGATAAAAAAATAAACCCGAAAATTGGTTCAATTTTCGGGTTAAACAATTAATTGATATGTTTATTTATATGGACAGTTAATCCACATTATCATGTAAAAAAGAGTTGTTAGAACGCAATTGTATTTCATCATTGCTATCTTCACTTAAGGTTGTCCTAGAAACTCTATTTTCATTAGGCTTGTCATTAAGGTTTACACCTTGACGTCTATAAGCTGGCTCTTTTTCTATTTCATCAACATTATTTAAGCTATTTTGAAATTTGTAGTTAAAATCTTTTAACTTTCTTCTTCTTTCATCCGCTCTATTCTTAAGAATATCTTCTATAGAACTATTCATAGGATCAGTATCCCTTCCTCCAAGACTTGCTTCTACCTTGTTCTCTTCTTGTTTCAATGTGATTTTTTCAAAAACCAGCTCTTCTTCAACAATTTTTGGTATAAAGTTTTCTGCTTTGGATTTGGCACCTGTTAATTTCTCCTCCAACTCCATATAGTCATCCAAGCTATAGCGAGTTTCCCCATTCTTATTATATTCTAAAACTGGAATCACTTCTATATGGTCATTAACGTCCATATCATTTACTTCATCAGTCAAATCAAAAGTGATAACATGTTTTTTATCTTCTTCCTCAACATCAACACTATCAGACAAAGGCATATCAAAACTTAAAGCTGTCTGATCTTCTTCAACTTCAGATAATAATTCTACTGGGTCAACAACCTCGATATCATTTATAAGCTCTTTAGCTTCTATAATAACAAAATCATCTTCTGAAACATTTTCTGCGACCACTTCTTCATAAAAAACATTGAAATTCTTAATGTAATTTGTTGTAGATATTAAATCATCTTCCAATTCCACATCAATCAATGTATGCTTAATGATAGTCTCTGGAAGCTCTTCATCTAACACTACTGTTTTTTCTTCCGTAATGACTTGTTCGGCTTTTTGTTCTTCTTCTAACGTATGGACAATTTTTTTTGTTTCTGTATTTACAATATCATCTTGTTGGTCCATATCAAAACCCGTGGCAATTACTGTTACAGCTATTGCTTCTCCCAAAGTTTCATCCTCACCAACACCCATAATAATATTGGCTTCAAAACCTGCCTCATTTTGGATATAATCGTTTATTTCTCCAATTTCATCTATAGTAATTTCTTGTACCCCAGAAACAATGAGTAACAATACATTTTTAGCTCCCTCTATTTTATTATCGTTCAATAATGGAGAATCCAACGCTTTTGTAATTGCTTCATTTGCTCTTGAAGAACCTGAAGCCGTAGACGATCCCATAATGGCCGTTCCACTATTTGAGAGTACCGTCTTGGCATCACGTAAATCAATGTTCTGAGTATAGTGATGTGTAATTACCTCTGCAATACCACGTGCAGCAGTGGCTAAAACTTCATCTGCTTTAGAAAAGCCAGCTTTAAAGCCCAAATTACCATAGACATCTCTTAGTTTGTTATTATTGATAACAATTAAAGAGTCAACATTTGAGCGCAACTTTTCTATTCCTTTATGAGCCTGTTTGCATCTCATTTTTCCCTCAAACTGAAATGGCATGGTTACGATCCCAACCGTTAAAATATCCATTTCTCTAGCTTGCTTTGCAATGATAGGAGCAGCACCAGTTCCAGTTCCACCACCCATACCAGCCGTAATAAACACCATTTTGGTATTATGTCCCAACATGTTTTTAAGGTCTTCCATGCTTTCAATAGCCGCCTCTTTTCCTACCTCAGGGTTTGCACCAGCACCCAACCCCTCAGTTAATGAAACACCTAATTGAATCTTTACAGGCACTGAACTATTGTCCAATGCTTGGGAATCGGTATTACATATCACAAAATCCACTCCATTGATTCCAGATTGGAACATATGGTTAATGGCATTGCTTCCGCCGCCGCCAACGCCAATTACCTTAATTACATTGCTTTGATTTTTAGGTAAATCAAAAGAGATATTGTCAAATTCGGTGTTATTGCTCATGCTTTTTATGTTACTGGTTGTTTTATTTTTCTTGAATGATTTTACTTACTCGGCGTTATCCAAAAAGTCCTTCAACTTTTCAGACCATTTATCGAAAACAGATTTTCGTTCTCTTTTGACCACTCCTGTGGTAGCCGTTTCCATGTGCTCACCATACATATTATCTTCCAGCTCATTATGCTCCACTTCTGCTTCGTTCTTATCCTTATTTTCTATTGCGTTCATTAATAACCCTACAGCTGTAGCATATAATGGACTTGCTATTTCTTCATCAGAATCACCTGCCAAATGTTCATTGGGAAACCCAATCCTTGTATCCATTCCTGTGATATACTCCACCAATTGTTTTAGATGTTTTAATTGGCTTCCACCACCTGTAAGAACTATACCTGCAATCAGTTTTTTCTTTTGATCATCATGCCCGTAGTTCTTTATTTCTACATATACCTGCTCTACAATCTCTACTACTCTAGCATGGATTATTTTTGAAAGGTTTTTTAATGTAATTTCCTTAGGCTCTCTTCCCCTTAGACCCGGGATAGACACTATTTCATTATCCTTATTTTCTCCTGGCCATGCAGAACCGAACTTTATTTTTAAAAGCTCAGCTTGCTTTTCTATAATAGAACACCCTTCCTTAATATCTTCTGTAATTACATTACCTCCGAAAGGTATTACTGCTGTGTGCCGTATGATGCCATCTTTAAAAATAGCCACATCCGTTGTACCACCCCCTATGTCAATTAAAGCAACACCTGCTTCTTTTTCTTCTTGACTCAATACTGCATCTGAAGATGCCAAAGGTTCCAAAGTAATGTTCCCTAAATCCAATCCTGCACTTTTAATACAGCGACCTATATTTTTAATAGATGAAACCTGACCGACAACTACATGAAAATTAGCTTCCAATCTGCCACCATACATCCCCATGGGTTCTTTTATCTCTGCTTGCCCATCTACCTTATATTCTTGTGGCAACACATGGATAATTTCTTCACCAGGCAACATTATTAATTTGTATACCTGATCACATAACTTATCCAAATCCACTTCATTGATAACTTCCTCTGAATTGATTCTGGTTATATAATCACTATGTTGCAAACTTCTTATATGCTGACCAGCAATCCCTACCACTACAGAACCAATCTTTAATCCAGAATCTATCTCTGCTTGTTCAATTGCCTGTTGAATAGATTTTATGGTTTGAGTAATATTATTTACCACACCACGGTGGACACCCAAACTTTTTGACCTACCAACACCTAGAACCTCAATCTTACCGTATTCATTTTCCTTACCGATAATGGCTACAATTTTTGTTGTCCCTATGTCTAACCCAACTGAATAATTATCCTGTTCCATAATTTATATTTTGGTGCAAACTACCTGATTATTAAATTCTAAACTTACCATGTTATATTCTTCCAATGTTTTATCCCTAGTTGCTTTAGTGTAAAATGCTTTAAAATTGTTGAACTTTTCCTCTAAACCATCAACACCACCTATACTCACCACAAAATTTTCCATTCGGAATTTAAGCTGGTATTTTTCATCGTCCTCAACATGTATTCCTATTACATTTTTTCGCAAAAAATCATCATTATTTATATACTTTAATATTGCATATACATCCTCTAGACTTTTGCCTGTTATTTTTCCAGTAATTATGGGAACTCTAGCAGAATGATATTTGGATAACGGCATGCGTTTTCCTTCATCATCCACATAAAACTTTGTAATCCCTTCTATTCTTCCAATTGGTCGCCTCTGAATAATTTTAGACACAAGCTCACCATTTACAGTAAGATAAACTTGGGCACTTTTTACCATTTCATTGGTCTCTATGACCTTTTCGATAGTATTCAAAGCTAAATCTTCTTTGGACAAGTTTTTAAGGGTTCCATAATTTTGTATTAACAATTTATTAACCGATTCATGTGTTAGGTATAAATTTTCATTTCCTGAAAATTCTATTTTTAACTCACTGATTATCCTACTATTACTTCTTTTCTCAGTAAAAGCATAAAGCCCTACCACTATAAACAACAGTAGTGACACTTTAAAAATATTCCAGTTAAATTGCATTTTCTAATTCTGTTTTTATATGTGATACTTCTAATCCTATATCGCCAGCTCCCATAGTGACCAACACTTCAGGGTTTTGCTTTTTTATTTCATCAATTAAATTCACTTTTAGAACTAATTTTTTGTTTGGGTTTTTAATTTTACCCAACAACCATTCAGATGTTACCCCTTCTATAGGTTTCTCTCTTGCGGGATAAATATCCAACAACAATATGCTATCAAATTTCTCCAAGCTTAAAGCAAAATCTTCCACAAAATCTCTTGTTCTAGAGAATAAGTGAGGTTGAAATATGACCAATACTTTTTTATTTGGATGCATTTCTGAAATGGCATCATAAATGGCGTTTATTTCTGTGGGATGATGCGCATAATCATCTATAAAAACAAAGCTATCTTCTTTGATTTTATACGAAAACCTACGCTGTACACCTTTAAAAGTTTCCAATGCTTCAGCAAGACTGCTCAAAGGAGAACCTGCTTCAATTGCCATTGCAAAAGCCACTAGTCCATTCAATAAATTATGCTTTCCAGGCTTGTTGAACCTAACTTTTTTAATGGTTGTTTCAGGAGTTTCCAAATCAAAAACATAGGCACCATGCTCTATTTTTAAATGTCGGATGCAATAATCCGAGTCATCTTCTATTCCATATGTTATTCCATCCAAAGGCAAGCCATTGCGCACAAAAAGTTTTCCGTTGGGCTTAATTTTATTTACAAAATCATTAAAAGATTTTTTTAACTCATCGGCAGTGCCGTAAACATCCAAATGATCCGCATCCATAGATGTTACGCATGCTACATTAGGAGCTAATCTTAAAAATGAACGATCAAACTCATCTGCCTCTACAACCGAATATTCATTCCCTTCAAACAAAAAATTACTATTAAAGTCTTCTGAAATTCCTCCCAGAAATGCAGTCAATGGTGCTCCTGTTTCTTTTAATAAATGTGCTAAAATACTAGAGGTAGTGGTTTTTCCATGTGTTCCAGCAACTGCAAAACAAAACGTATCCCTTGTAATGATTCCTAAAACCTCTGATCTTTTCTTAATATTAAGACCATTTTTTAAAAAGAAAATAAGTTCTGTATGCTCACATGGAACAGCTGGAGTATATACAATTAGTGTATTCTCAGGGTTTTGATATTCTTTGGAAACTAATTCCATATCATCTTCATAATGAATGGAAATACCCATACCAACCAATTCCTCTGTCAACGGAGTTTTTGTCTTATCATAACCAGCAACATTCTTTTTAATAAACTTAAAATATTTGGCAAGAGCAGACATACCAATACCTCCTATACCAATAAAATAGACGTTATGTATATCTTTTAAGTTCATTCTCCTTAGAGTAATTTTTCTATTTGATCCACAATATATTTTGTGGCATTTGGCATAGCCAAATTTTTAATATTCTTCGCTAATTCTTCTTGCTTACTTTTTGATACATATAAATTTGAAAACATATCGTTAAATTCTTCATCCAAGTCTTTCTCTCTTATCATCAAGGCTGCATTTTCATTGACCAACGCTTCAGCATTTTTAGTTTGATGATTCTCTGCTACATTAGGTGACGGTATAAAGATGGCCGGTTTGCCAACAATACACAATTCTGAAACCGAACCAGCTCCAGCCCTAGAGATAATAATATCTGCTGCGGCATATGCGTAGTCCATTCGGTTTAAAAAAGGTGAAACTTTGGCTACATCTGAATCATGTTTTTTATATGTTTCATAATATAATTTACCACATTGCCATATAATTTGAATATCAAAAGTTTTAAAGAATTCTAATTTCTGTTCTATCAATTGATTGATTCTCCTAGCTCCTAGACTACCTCCCAAAACCAATATTGTAGTTTTATTTGCATCCAAACCAAAGAACTCAATAGCTTCTTTTTCGTTATTTGCATTCTTCAATAAATCTGACCTTACTGGGTTTCCTGTTTTCACAATCTTATCCATTGGGAAATATTGTTCCATCCCATCATAGGCCACACATATTTTTTGTGCCTTTTTAGCCAATAGTTTATTGGTGATTCCTGCAAAAGAATTCTGCTCCTGCAATACACAAGGAATTCCTTTTAAGGAAGCCATTTTTAAAAGCGGTCCACTAGCAAATCCCCCAGTACCTATTACGGCGTGTGGCTTAAACCTTGCTACTATGCTTCTTGCTTTTATCAAGCTACTTATCAATTTTATTGGAAACATTAAATTTTTAAGGGTCAGTTTCCTTTGCAACCCACTAATCCACAATCCTTCAATTTTATATCCTGCCTGTGGCACTTTCTCCATTTCCATTCTATCCTTTGCGCCAACAAATAAAAATTCCGCTTTGGGATATCTTTCTTTCAACTCATTTGCTATGGCAATGGCCGGATAAATATGTCCGCCAGTACCTCCTCCTGAGAGTATGAATTTATAATTGCCCACTCAATACTTCTAAAGGGTTATTCTCATCCACCTCCATACTTTCAATTTCTGAAGATGTTCTTTTTACACTCGCACTCAAAACAACCCCTATGGCTAAACAGGTCATCCAAATAGATGTTCCTCCACTACTTATAAGTGGAAGTGTTTGCCCAGTTACAGGAAACAATTCAACCGCAACAGCCATATTAATCAATGCTTGAAAGATAATGGGGAGACCTACACCCACAACCAATAACTTACCAAAAATGGTTTGGTTTGCATTGGCCACTACTACAATTCTAAACAGCAACAACAAATAGAAAAACATGAGTATAAACCCCCCGATCAATCCGTATTCTTCAACTATAATGGCATAAATAAAATCTGATGAGCTTTGTGGCAAGAAATTCTTCATTACACTTTTCCCTGCTCCATTTCCCATTATCCCCCCACTTGCTATGGCTATTTTAGCTCTCTCAATTTGATAATCTGACTCCGTATCTTCAGGATTCCAAAAGCTTTCAATTCTACTCATCCACGTATCTACACGATTTGGGAATAAATCTGGAAGCGCTTTGGCCGTTAACACAAACATGGTAAGCCCCAATAAACCAGTACCCAATATTCCCAACAAATACTTTATTGGATATCCCCCCAAAAAACACAACACCAAAACCATGAAAAAGATAATGGCCGCTGTGGATAAATTAGCAGGTAATATCAAAACAACTATTAAAAAAACAGGAGCCCATAAAGGCAAAATACTTTCTGTAAAAGTGATGGTCTTATCTTTTATTTTGGTCAAATACCTAGCTACATAAGCCATTAAAACTACAGCTGCCAAGGTGGATGTTTGGAATGTAAAGCCTACTAATGGCAAACGTATCCAACGACTTGCATTGGCACCACCAATGGTAGTTCCTTGTGCCAAGGTATATACCAATAATATTAACACAATTGGCATGGCAATAAGGGAGAGTCCTTTAAAAAAATGAGTGGGAATTCTATGTACTCCATAGATAATTCCAAATCCTAAAATCAACAACATACCATGTTTCACCAAATGACCAATGGTTGTGCCATTGCCCACTACATAGACCAAATTACTACTGGCACTATAGACTGGCAGAAATGAAAACAAGGCCAATAGGGCTACCACACCCCAAATAGCTTTATCCCCTTCAATATTTTTAAAGAATTTAATCACTCTCTTTTTTATAAAACTTTTATAGCCTCCTTAAATTGGTTACCCCTATCCTCATAATTGTCAAAAAGATCAAAACTGGCGCATGCTGGTGACAACAAAACTGCATCTCCTCTTTCTGCTATTTTATAGGCAACTTTTACAGCTTCTTCCATAGCATAGGTCTCCACTATTAAATCCACCACATTTCCAAAAACATCAATAATCTTGGAATTATCCATCCCCAAACAAATGATTGCTTTTACCTTTTCACGAACCAAAGGCATTAACTCCATATAATCATTACCCTTATCCACACCACCAACAATCCATACTGTTGGAGTGCTCATACTATCCAAAGCATAATATGTTGCATTTATATTTGTAGCCTTAGAATCATTAATGTATTGTACATGATGTATTTTTAATACTTTTTCCAAACGGTGGGGTGCTCCCTGAAAATTTTGAATACTCTCTCGTATAAATTTTTTCCTAATACCCACCAGCGTAGCAGCAGTGGATGCCGCCATTGTGTTTTTAAGATTATGTTTCCCTTCTAAAGCTAATTTTTCCGTAGTCATCATCATAGTATTATCCTGTGTCTTTATTCTTATTTCATTGTTCATTAAACATGCCCCCCCTTCAACTTCTCTCTCAATTGAAAAAGGCAATAATTTGGATTTAATTGGATTCTCTTCCAGCCATTTTACCAATACTTCATCATCTGCATCATAAATGAGATAATCATTACTGTCTTGGTTCTTGGTTATCAAAAATTTGGAAGCGATATAATTTTTAAACTTATAATCATACCTATCCAAATGGTCTGGTGTAATATTGGTAATAATGGCAATGTGTGGTTTAAAATCCACGATACCATCTAATTGAAAACTACTGATCTCCAACACGTAGAAATCAAAATCATTTTCAGCTACCATTTTTGCATAACTATCACCAATGTTACCTGCCATGCCCACATTTTTACCACCTTCTTTTAAAATGTGGTTGGTTAACATGGTAGTGGTGGTTTTTCCATTACTTCCTGTGATTCCTATAATAATTGCATCTGTATATTTCGATGCAAATTCAATTTCGGAAACTACAGAAACACCTAACTCAACAAGTTTTTTAACCAAAGGCACTGTATCTGGTATACCAGGGCTTTTCATTACCACATCTGCATTCAGAATTTTATCTTCCGTATGCTTTTGTTCTTCCCAATCAATCTCAAAATGTTTAAGAACTTTTTTATATCTCTCTTTTATAATTCCCTTATCGGAAACAAAAACTTCATATCCTTTTTTCTTGCCTAAAATTGCAGTGCCTACTCCACTTTCACCACCGCCCAATATTACTAATCGAGCCATCTATCTCACTTTTAATGTCACAAATGTTAGAATAGCTAACAGTATTCCTGTAATCCAAAACCGTACTACTATCTTACTCTCGTGATATCCTTTTTTCTGATAATGATGATGCAAGGGTGCCATTAAAAAAATTCGCTTCCCTTCACCCAACTTATTTTTGGTATACTTAAAATACCCCACCTGCAACATCACCGAGATAGACTCTGCAAAGAAAATTCCACAGAGTAAGGGAATAAGCAACTCTTTTCTTATAATTATGGCGATTACCGCTATGATTCCACCAATAGCTAAACTACCGGTATCTCCCATGAATACTTGAGCAGGAAAAGCATTGTACCATAAAAACCCAATCAATGCTCCCGCAAATGCAGCAATGAACACCACCAACTCACCTGCCATAGGGATATAGAAAATATCCAAATAATTAGAAAAAATAACATTCCCCGATACCCATGCAAAAATGCCCAGCGTAAGCACTATAATTGCTGATGTCCCTGCCGCCAAGCCGTCTATTCCATCAGTTAGGTTGGCACCGTTGGAAACAGCTGTAACAATAAGAATCACAATAGGAATAAAAATCAACCATGCATATTTTTCCCAACCATCACCGGCCCAAGAAATCAGGTCGGCATAATCAAACTCATTATCCTTAAAAAAAGGAACCGTTGTTTTTGTGGACTTTACTTCTTTCCCAAGAACTTCAACAACTGTAAACTGCTCCGTTATTTTAGTACCGTCCTTTTCTTTCATGGTAACTTGTGGATGCAGGTAAAGCGTAGCACCCACCATTAAACCCAGCACAGCCTGCCCCATTATCTTAAACCTTCCTTTAAGACCTTGCTTATTCTTTTTAAATACTTTTATGTAATCATCTATAAAACCAATAATTCCCATCCAAATAGTAGTGACTATTAATAAGATGATATAGATATTATCCAATCTTGAAAATAAGAGCACAGGAATCAATGTGGCCATTATAATGATCAGACCACCCATAGTAGGTGTACCTGATTTTTGTTTTTGGCCATCCAAGCCCAAGTCTCTAACAGTTTCTCCTATTTGTTTACGTCTTAAAAAAACAATGATTTTTTTTCCAAATACTGTAGCAATTATCAAAGACAATAAAACAGACATGGCGGCACGAAATGTTAAGAACTGAAAAAGACCCGCTCCAGGCAATTGGTATTGTTTTTCTAAATAATCAAACAAGTAGTATAACATAGTTTTACCTTATTAGGTTACTTATTTAAGCTGTTTAATAATTCTTTTACTGTTTTAAAATCATCAAAATCGGTACGCTCCCCATTTGTTTCTTGGTAGGTTTCATGACCTTTTCCTGCAACAAGGATAATGTCATTCCCTACAGCCAACTGACATGCAGTTTTTATAGCTTGCTTACGATTCTCTATAGACAATATTCTTCTAACATTTTGAGGCTCCACACCTGCCTCCATTTCTTCAATGATTGTTGTTGGGGATTCGCTCCGAGGGTTATCAGATGTAAAAATGGCAGTATTACTCATTTCTGATGCGATATGACCCATTACCGGACGCTTAGACTTATCTCTGTCACCACCACACCCCACTACGGTGATAACATTTTCATTTCCAGTCCTCAATGTATTGATAGTATCAAGTACATTTTTTAGCGCGTCCGGCGTATGGGCATAATCAACTATTGCAGTAATTTTTTCTTTTGATATATAATATTGAAATCTCCCGTCTACATTTTCCAATTCACTCAACAGGCGTAGTATTTCCATTTTTTCCAATCCCAACAAATCAGCTGTAGCATAAATCGCCAACATATTATAGGCATTAAAATCCCCTATAAGTCTAGACCATAATTCATCCTCATTGATTTTTAATAATTGTCCACTAAATTGATTTTCCAGAATCTGTGCTCTATAATCTGCATAAGATTTTAGAGCATATGTATATTTCTTCGCTTTGGTGTTCTGCAACATGACCAAACCATTTTTATCATCAATATTGGTTAGGGCAAATGCTTTTTTGGGAAGATTATCAAACAATAATTTTTTAGTATCCCTATATTCTGCAAAGGTTTTGTGATAATCCAAATGGTCATGGGACAGGTTGGTGAAAATTGCCCCTTCAAAAACCAATCCTTCAGTTCTGTTCTGATGAATACCATGAGAACTAACTTCCATAAAACAGAATTCCACACCTTCATCGTTCATTAAGCTCAAATGCTTGTTTATTGTCAATGCATCTGGCGTAGTATAGGAAGTTGTATACTCTATATTATCTACCATAATTTTTATGGTGGATATCAACCCTACTTTAAAACCTGCTTTTTTGAAAAGTTGATACAAAAGACTACTGACCGTAGTTTTACCATTCGTACCCGTTACTGCAACCAATTTTAAATTCTTGGAAGGATTATCATAATAATTAGATGCCATTATAGCCAATGCACGAGTGCCATTATCTACCTCTACATAAGTAACGCCATTGACCATATTCTTGGGAAGCCTTTCACAAATAATTGCCTTTGCCCCAGAATCAACAGTTTTTTCAATATAGGTATGTCCGTCTGTGATAGTTCCTTTTATAGCTACAAAGACATCATCCACTTCTACTTTTCTAGAATCAAAGCAAATGGCATTTACCATGGTATTTGTAGTTCCGCTTACGGCGGAAAGACTGACTCCATATAATATGTCTTTAAGCAACATCATGACAGTATCAATATGATTTTTTGAACTTTATTTAAATTTGTTCCCTGTGAAACAGACTGTTTTTTTACCTTTCCATTTCCACTTACCTCTACTTGCAATCCTAAGTTTTCAAGAATGGGTACAGCATCCATGCCACTCATCCCCATTACATTGGGCATTCTACTATACTTTTTTTGAGCTTCAGCATAGTAGTCCTGATATTTTAAATCCAAAATATTATTTTCAGGTTTCAAGGTTTCCACTTCATCTGTTTTGGGAGAAGTGGTATAAATTTTCTGTGCTATGGATTTAAATACTGGACCTGATACATCCGCACCATAATACCCTACACTTTTATCAGGTTCATGAATCACTACAATGCATGAATATTTTGGGTCATCTGCTGGAAAATAGCCTGCAAAAGTTGAAATGTATTTTAATACATCTGGGTCTTTAGAAACATAATTTTTTTGAGTAGTTCCAGTTTTTCCCGCCATGGAAAAATTTTCATTATACAATCCATGACCTGTACCGTGTTTCTTTTCCACCACATTTTTCAACAACTGCTTTACTTTGTCAGCTGTTTCTTTTGAGCAAATTGATGGGTTTATGACTTCCTTATCAAATTGAAGTATGGTTTTGTTCCATTCCTTTACCTCTTTAATTAATCTTGGTCGTAACATTTCGCCATCATTAGCTATAGCATTGTAAAAAGCAAGTGTCTGTAAAGGCGTTAACGATACTTCATACCCATGGGACATCCAAGCCAAAGAAACACCGGACCATCCTTTATCACCAGGGTAGCGAATTACAGGCTTCCCTTCTCCTTTAATGGGCAATTCCAATTCTTTATGAAGCCCCATACTCATTAAACGATTCACATATTTCTCTGGATTCTCCTTATAGTTGTTATGAATCATTTTGGCAAAAGCCGTGTTGGAAGAAACCTCAAAAGCTTTTGCTATGGAAATTTTTCCATAGCCTCCGTATTTAGTATCTCTTACCGTTCTATCATAAACTTTCCATCTCCCCTTTTCAGTATCAATTACAGTATTGGTATCCACTACTTTGTCTTCCAAAGCAGCAACTAAAGACATCAATTTAAAAGTTGAGCCTGGCTCATGGGATTCTCCAATGGCATAGTTTAATTTTTCATAATATTTACCGTCTGATGTTCTTCCCAAATTTGAGATTGCCTTTATTTCTCCTGTTTTGGTTTCCATCACAATTACACAACCATGGTCTGCCTTGTATTTTTCCAATTGCCCCAACAAAGCATGATGGGCAATATCTTGTATGTTAATATTGATAGTGGAAACAACATCATAACCATCTTTAGGCTCAACAATATTGTCCATGCCAATAGGTTTCCATTGCCCTTTTGCTATTTTTTGCTTTAAACGTTTTCCTTCAGTACCTCTTAAGTATTGACCAAAAGCGCCTTCTAGTCCAACTCTGGTATAGTACCCATTCTCATCCACCCTTTCATATCCTACACTGCGCTCGGCAATTTTCCCCAAAGGATGTTCACGGACTATTTTTTGTTCTGCAATAAAACCGCCTCTATTAGGACCCTTCCTAAAAAGCGGAAATGATTTTACCCTTATATAATCAGAATAATCTAAGTTTCTAACCACCAATGCATACCTATTCTTATTGACCTTTGCTTTTCTAAGTACTTTTTCATAATGTGATGAAGGCTTGTTAAATAACTTGGAAAGCTCATCAGACAATGCTTTGATATTTTCTTCAAAAACATCATCCTTAACGGTTTCGGCATCAAAACGGATGGTATATCTAGACACGGAAGTTGCCAATAAACTACCATCATCAGAATACAGATTACCTCTACTGGGCTCAATAGTGAACATTTTCTCGGTACGCTGTAAGGCCAGTGCCCTGTATTTGTCTCCATGTACTATTTGTATGCTCACCATTTTAACAACAACAGCAATTGCAAAGACAAAAAGGAAACCTGCCACTACATACAATCGGGTCAATATGTTCTTTTCAGTTACGGCCACTATTTTGATGATTTAACTTTAATTTTTTTAGGTGGTGTTTCAGATGGGAATAAGCCTTCTCCTTCTAGTACTTGTGTTATTTTGGACTCTAATTTTAATCGCTGCACATCTCCGCGCATATCAACAAACTCACTTCGCAATTCTTTTACCTCTTCGTTCAATGCAGCTATATGGTGTACTTTTCGGTCAGCACTATGAGAGCTTGCAATCATAACCGTTGCTAAAAAAGAAGCGAAAATGATGAACAACCAGTTTTTTGGTGCATCTCCGCTTACCAAAAATTTCCCTTTTAATATGTCCAGTATTCCTTTTCTCATATCCTTATCTTATTTTGCTGACCCTATCTAAACCAAGGTTTACATCAACTCCCTTTCGACTGCGCTCATGATGACATTTACGACTATACTCTTTCTGCTATTCTAAGTTTGGCACTACGTGCCCTATTGTTTTCTTTTACTTCTTCTTTTGATGGAACAATCAACCTGCCTACTTTTTTAAAAGGAACATCTATATTCCCATAAAAATCTTTTTCAGCCTCACCCTCAAATTGCCCTTCGCGAACAAACCTCTTTACCAATCTATCTTCTAAAGAGTGATAACTTAAAATGCTTATTCTCCCTCCTTTATCCAACAGGCTGGATGTTTGCATTAAAAACTCTTTGATCACCTGTATTTCTTGGTTCACCTCAATACGAATGGCTTGGTATATTTGTGCCAAAATTTTATGTTCCTTGAAATTGGGCAAAAACGACTGCAACACTTTCTTTAATTCTTCCGTGGTTTTTATTTGTGACTCTTCCCTATATGCTACAATAGTTTTTGATAATGCATTGGCATTTCTTAAATCCCCATACTCAAAAAAAACTTTTCTTAAATCATCATAAGAATAATTATTAACCACTTCATAGGCAGATGTACTGTTCTTTTTGCTCATCCGCATATCCAAATCAGCATCAAAACGGGTAGAAAATCCACGCTCTGCTTTATCAAATTGATGGGATGAAACTCCAAAATCTGCCAAGATTCCATCTACTTTCCGAATGCCATAGAACTTTAAAAATTGGGTGATATACCTGAAATTTTCATTGACCAACGTAAACCTTTCATCATCCAATGCATTTTTCAATGCATCTTCATCCTGATCAAATGCAAGTAATTTTCCATCTTCTCCCAATCTTTTCAATATTTCTTTGGAATGCCCGCCTCCGCCAAAGGTCACATCTACATACACTCCGTCTTTTTTTATATCAAGACCATCAACAGTCTCTTTGAGCAATACAGGGTTATGATAACTCATTCTCGTTGGGTTTCTTTCCTCCCATTGCTTCTTCTACCATTTTTGCAACTTCTTCGTCTGACACATCAATTGCCTTTTCATAGCTATCCTTATCCCAAACTTCAATAAAACCAGCAGAGCAGGTCAAAACTACTTCTTTGCTTATCCCTGCATACTCCACTAAGTTTTTCGGGATCTGTAACCTTCCAGTTCCATCTATTTCTACGGGCGTTAACCCTGCTGTATAAATCCTAAAAAAGGTGTTGTTCGTCTTTTCAAAACTGTTCTGCGCCCTAAGTTGCTTACTTATATCGTTCCAATACTCCATAGGATGTAATTCCAAACAATGTTGAAACATAGATCGTTTAAGCACAAACCCATTATTAAGCACTGGTGCCAACTGCTTTTTTAGCAAAGTTGGAAGCATTACCCTACCTTTGGCATCGGCTTTACAATTGAATTGTCCTAAGAGATTTATCACAGAAAATAATTAGCTTTAGCTTTAATAACTCAAATATATAGAATTTATTACCACATTTTTCCACTTTACTCCAAAATTTACCACTTTGTTGATAAATTTTTCCACTTTGCTCTATAAAATATTCACCTAACATGAAAAAAACTCCCGTTTTTTAAATTTTAAATTATTTCAACAGGCAAGACAAATGCATGGTATTATATGGAAATGTATATATTTGCTTCAACTGACTAGAACTGATGTCTTAATGGAGGAAAAAATTATTACAGATGGAAAATACCGATATATAGAAGTAGGAGAAGGAACCCCTATTATTATATTACATGGTTTGATGGGGGGATTGAGTAATTTTCATGGAGTCACAGAATATTTCCCAAAGAAAGGCTACAAGGTTCTGATTCCAGAACTACCAATTTATAGTATGCCTTTGCTAAAAACCAATGTAAAGTACTTTGCCAAATATTTAGAGCAGTTTATTGAACATAAAGGACTTAAAGATGTAATTCTTCTAGGAAACTCACTAGGTGGGCATATAGGTCTGTTACACACTAAGTTATATCCAGAAATGGTAAAAGCATTGGTCATTACAGGAAGTTCTGGACTTTATGAAAACGCCATGGGTGGTGGGTATCCCAAACGAGGAGATTATGAGTTCATTAAAAAGAAAGCCCAAGATGTCTTTTATGACCCAGCAGTTGCAACCAAGGAAATAGTTGATGAAGTTTTTGCTACTGTAAACGATAGAATGAAACTTGTAAAAACCTTATCCATTGCAAAAAGTGCCATAAGACACAATATGTCCAAGGATTTACCACATATGCATACTCCTATTTGTATTATTTGGGGAGAAAATGATTCTGTAACCCCACCAAATGTAGCTGTAGAATTTCATGAACTGTTACCAGACTCTGATTTATTTTGGATTGAAAAATGTGGACATGCACCTATGATGGAACATCCTGATGAATTCAATGAAGTATTTAATGCTTGGTTAACCAAACGCAATTTCTAAATAACAAACATTCTGATGAAAATAAAGTCTTCTGACTTTGTAATGAGCAACTCTAGCGTGGCAAAATGCCCCAATGAACCTATACCAGAATATGCGTTTATAGGTAGGTCCAATGTAGGGAAGTCTTCATTGATCAATATGCTTACACAAAGAAAAGGTTTAGCTAAAATTTCTGGCAGGCCTGGAAAAACACAACTCATCAACCATTTTAAGATTAATGACAATTGGTTTTTAGTAGATTTACCTGGTTATGGTTATGCACGCGTTTCCAAAAAAGACAAAAAAACCTTCCAAAAATACATTACAGATTATTTTTTATTGCGCAAACAACTGGTATGTGCTTTTGTTTTAATCGATATAAGACATGAACCACAAAAAGTGGATTTAGATTTCATGGAGTGGATGGGCGAAAACCAAATACCTTTCTCCATTATATTCACTAAAGCTGACAAATTAAAACCTAAGGCAATTGAACAGCACGTGCAAAAATACATTGAGCAATTGTTAAATGGAATATGGGAAGAAGCACCCAATTACTTCATCACTTCCTCTTCCAAAAATATAGGTAGGGACACCGTTTTAGACTATATTGATACTATTAATACTGATTTCTTTAACGAAAAGAGAGCTGATTTTCTTTAATCCTTAAAAAATTTCTTTTTTCGTGCCTCTATAAGCTCAATGAATTCTTCAGAAGTTTCTACAACATCCATTATCTCTGTATGGATAAAAACCTCCATATAATTGTTTTTCACAGCCAGTACTATAGGGTAGGTGTAGGTATCTCCTTCTTTAGAATCGTATTTTTTTACAAATTCATTTTTATGTAAAAACTCCATTTCAATGGCATTTGGATCATGAACTTTTGAAAGTTTCTTGTTCTTCTTGCGATATTTACGCCAAACACTATCTTCTCTAATAGAGCCATAGGTAATATCACAAAGATTACATGCATACGTATCTGGACTTATAATTTTATGGGCACTATCTAAAATTGCATTGTGTATTCCAGAATTGGCATTGTAAACGAATATAAGTTTGTTCTCAGCCATAAACTACTTCTTCAGTTCTAACTTCTCAGCAAAATAATCACAAAAATCTTTCATTGTAGCTGTCATTTTTTCATCCTGCGTGGCTTTCATAAAAGTATCAGATAAAGAAACCAATGTTTGGTGAAAGAAAACTTTCATTTCATCAACGGGCATATCCTTGGTCCATAAATCAATTTTTAAAGATTCTTGTTTTTTACTATCCCAAACAGACAGCAACATTGCTTTTGCCTCTTCATTGGCTATTCCGCCATCCTGAGCAGACCATGTTATTTTTTCAGGAACTTGATTTTCATCTAATCCTACACGTAATGTAATCTCTGATGTATGTAATTTTACCATTTATTTTGCTGGTTTGTAATTTGCTTTCTTAAAGACTTCTTCCGCAGGTAAATTTAACAGTTGTTGTAGTGTAATGTCATTGTTATCTATAAACGCCCTCACTATTTGCCATCCCATATAACGACCTATCCTGCCTGGTGACTCATTGTCTATCAATTCTAATTGAAACTTAGAAAATGGAGCTGGGTCCAAGAACCTTGGACCTAACTTATTGTCCGTACTGTACAATAGTTCTTTTTCAATAAAATACCGCCACATTTGCTCTTCATTGTCTTTTGCCCAATCCATTTGTTCTTGTGTGTATCCAATTTTTTGAGCATCAGTTTTAAAAGGAATCAACTTGTCTTTTACATACAGTTCCTTACCATAATAAATCAATTGTGACAAAAAGGAGCGATCTCTTGGCCGTGAAACCACTTTTTTAGCAAAAGCACTAGCCACATCACTGGCCATATATTCTTTATCTAACCCATCAGCTATATATCGCTGAATTCTCGCATAAAATTTATGGGAACTTCCTAAATAATTATCCAGCCCTATAAGTAACAATGTATCAGCCAATATTACCCTATTATTATATTCCACATCAGAAATTACTGTAATTACTTTAGGTGTTTTATACTTGGGGAAATAATAGGTTATATGTTTAAAAAGAAGTTCTAAATCTGCCGTTTCATTTTCGAAATTCCCAAAAGTAGCGTCGACTTCACTCAGCAACTCTAACTGTAAGGTATCTTTCATCTTAGCTACCCATATACTATCTGGATATTGTTCTGGAAATAGATAAGGATATTTCTTTTTTAATGTTGGAAGTTGTGATGGTGTTATTTCAGCAAACTCGCGGTCAAAACGATTCACCTGAAGATCCAAATCAATTTCGGCTATTTCTTGAGAAACTTTATCGTCATCTCCGCAGCTGATTAAAACAATAAATAATATAAAAACTATAAAATTAGCTTTCCCCATAAGAAGTAATTGATTGTAAGTTTTATTTTTAGTTTGTTACGCTCTATTTTTACAAAGCAAAGTTAATTGTTTTCACTCTAAAAAATACTACCATGCAAACTGAAAAAGTAATAGACCATATTGTAACGTGGTTAAAAGACTATGCAACCAATGCAAATATAAAAGGTTTTGTAATTGGGGTTTCTGGAGGAATAGACTCTGCTGTAACCTCAACACTTTGTGCAAAAACAGGTTTGGACCTATTAATTTTGGAAATGCCAATACACCAAGCTGAAAGCCAAGTAAACCGTGCTTCTGCGCACATAGATTGGCTTATGGGCAATTTTAACAATGTTAACCGTCAACAAGTAGATCTTACACCCGTTTTTGACAGTTTAGTAAATGCTCTACCTAAAGTGGACAATGAGGAAGAGCGTTTTATGTCGCTTGCAAACACAAGAGCAAGATTACGCATGACCAGTCTATATTATTTTGCAGCGTTAAAAGGATGTTTAGTGGCCGGTACAGGAAACAAAGTAGAAGATTTTGGTGTTGGTTTTTACACTAAATATGGCGATGGCGGTGTAGACATAAGCCCAATTGCAGATTTAATGAAGTCTGAAGTATATGACATTGCCAAATATCTTGGTGTTAATGAAGATATTATTAAGGCAGCCCCTACTGATGGCCTTTGGGGCGATGATAGAACAGATGAAGATCAAATAGGCGCTTCATACCCAGAACTGGAATGGGCAATGGAGATGGATGCCGCTAAAAAGTCTTCTGACGATTTTACTGGGAGAAAAAAGAAGGTTTTTCTTATATATAAAAAGTTGAATTCTTCAAATAGACATAAAATGATTCCTATACCAGTTTGTGAGGTGCCCACTAAGATAAAATAACCTCTTAGCTGATAATCATGTGATTAAATCGAAAAAAAGTGAAAATACCTCGTTTTTGACAAAAAAAAGCAACCTTTACTCTTTTAAAATAAGATTTTTAACCTTACATTGCGCGTCAGTATTTTTAGACGAACTTAACAAGTAAGTTAATATCTACTCAAACCAAGAAACAATGATAAAAGTATTGATTGCGGACAATCATCCTATTGTAAGAATAGGGGTTAAAGAAGTTCTAAGGTCTACTAAGGATTTTGAAGTCATCAATGATGTTTCTACTACTTCTGAATTATTTGAAGCATTAAAAACCAGTACTCCAGATGTAGTAATGTTAGAAATGGACATTCCTGAAATTAATGGTATTGCCGCGCTAAGAAAACTAAAACAAGAATACCCAAGCATAAAAGTGCTTATATATAGTGGACAATCAGAAGATGTTTATGCCCTTAGCACTATTAGAGCTGGAGCTTATGGCTATCTTTCCAAAACAGCAGATTTGGATTATATTATTAGTGCTGTAAAGAAAGTTAGCAATGGCGATATGTTTATTACCAATGAGTTGGCACAACGTTTAGCTTTTGATGAAGGCACAAAAAAACCAAGAAGGTTCTTTAGAAAACTCTCAACTAGAGAAGTTGAAGTATTAAAAATGTTAGCTAGTGGAAAACGAAACAAAGAAGTTGCACA
Source organism: uncultured Flavobacteriaceae bacterium (assembly GCA_964398035.1). Lineage (GTDB taxonomy): Bacteria > Bacteroidota > Bacteroidia > Flavobacteriales > Flavobacteriaceae > Saonia. The sequence goes on from CAYNLI010000001.1 coordinate 63,988, forward strand.
AGCTTTAAACCTTAATGAGAAAACAGTAAGCACCTACAAAGCACGTTTAATGCGTAAACTTAATGTAGATAACCTTGTAGATTTATTACAACAAGCAAAAGCTTTGGAATTGTATTAAACTAATAATACTATAACGATTGAGACAAACCCTCAGAATTTTATATCTGAGGGTTTTTTCTTTTCAAGATAGTCTTCTAATAAGCAAGTACTCTACCCAAACTCCTATACAAAAGCTCTCTTAACCTATTGTAATCATTCACTTCAGTTAAAACATCATCATTATTCTCATTTTCTTGTACTTTATCAATTAAAGAACTTACTAGCTTGTTGATTAAAAAACACCTTAATGTTAAAATGGTTTGATTAACTAATTGAACTATTTTTTCTTTCTTTTCTGGCGGAAATATATTTTTCCGATGCCAATCATCCATTGAATACTTATCGTCTTCCATTAATATGGATGATATTTCAGCTCCAGTTTCTTGGTCTAACGTAGAAATAAATATACTTACTGAAAAATCTTCATTCTTATTAAGCTCTTCTATTAATTTATAATAAACATTTCTGAATTTTTCATCAGCAAATTCAACCTCATCCTCTTGAAGGCTTAAATATATCTTTTCATATACCTTTGCCTTTATATTGTCCTTTTCTAAAACTAGCTCTCCACTATCATTTTCTTTTTGAATTAAATCTTCAAAATCCTGTTCTATATCACCATATAACAACAACAACTCTATTATTTTCCGCTCTAACTCATATTGAACATCAACCTTTTCTACATTTTGTTGATTCTTGACTACTTCAAAAGCCTTTTGTTTCTGTCTAACTTTTTTTGAAGCATCAGAAATTTCTTTTTTTCCAATCTGTGCGAGGGTGTTGAACAAAACATCCTCAGAAACATTCATTAATCTTGCACATTCCTGAATGTATATTTCTTTTTTTATAGGGTCAGGAATTTTAGAAATACTGTTTACAATATCTCTAACTGTTTCAGCTTTCTTTATTGGATCATTATTGGACTCTTTAACTAATAATGAGGTTTTAAACTGAATAAAATCTTGTGAATTTTCTTGTAGATAGAGCACAACATCATCATACTCATTATTTTTTGCAAAACTATCTGGATCTTCTCCTTCTGGAAAGGTACAGACCTTAACGTTCATGCCCTGTTCCAAAATTAAATCTATCCCTCGTAGCGAAGCTCTTAACCCAGCTGCATCACCATCAAACAGAACAGTAATATTTTTAGTCAACCTATTGACCAATCTAATTTGATCAGGTGTCAAGGCCGTTCCACTGGATGCCACTACGTTTTGAATTCCTCTTTGGTAAAACTGAATTACATCCGTATATCCCTCAACCAAATAACAATTATCCTCTTTTGCTATGGCCTGCTTGGCATAATTAATACCGTAGAGCACTTTACTTTTATGGTAAATATCACTCTCTGGAGAATTTAAATATTTTGCAGCCTTTTTATCATTGGTCAAAATTCGACCTCCAAAACCCAATACCCTACCACTCATGGAATGGATGGGAAACATAACGCGACCTTTAAAACGGTCAAATTTCTTAGAAACACCTTCCCCCCCTTTTACAATGGTAAGTCCAGTTTTTTGTAAAAATTCCAATTGAAATGCTTTCTCTAAAGCAGTACTTGTAAAAGCTTCCCATTGATCTAAACTATAACCGAGCTTAAATCTTTTAATGGTTTCATCTGTAAATCCACGTTCCTTAAAATAGCTTAACCCAATAGCCTTTCCAAGTTCTGATTCCCAAAGGTTTTTCGCAAAATACTCTTGAGCATATTCTGACACCAAATACATGCTCTCTCGTTCATTGGCCTGCTCCTTCTGCTCATCGCTCTGTTCTGTTTCCTCTACTTCTATATTGTACTTTTTAGCTAAGTATTTAATAGCCTCTGGATATGTGAAATGTTCATGTTCCATTAAAAAAGCCACCACATTACCGCCTTTGCCACTACTAAAATCTTTCCAAATTTGTTTTACTGGAGACACCATAAAGCTAGGTGAGCGTTCATCTGTAAACGGACTTAATCCTTTAAAGTTGGATCCTGCTTTTTTTAACTGCACAAAATCCCCGATAACCTCCTCTAAGCGAGCGGTTTCATATACTTGGTCTATGGTAGATTTTGAAATCAAGGTCAACTATTTTGTAGCAGATAAATGTAACAAAAATACTTACGCTTAAAAAGGGAATATTATGTAGATTGATGTCTAATTTAAATTTAAGATGATTTTATTTTTTGGCACTCGCACTGGCAAGACAAAAATTACACTAATAAAAAATACCATCTGTCCACATTGTGAACAGACAAGTCCAGTTTACATTTCAGACTACTAAACACTAAAATGTTACACAGAATCCTTTATTTACAAATCAAACCTTAGACCCAAGGAGATATTATGTTGTTCTATAGCTGCATCTTTAAATAAAGGGTTTAAATCATATTTTACATATAACAGCACCCCATCAAAACCAATATAACCACTTATGCCATAAACAAAATCTGTTGTGTTATACCCTCTTTTCAGTTTATCCTTTACATTCTCACCGGCTCTATTATATTTTAGTTTTTGGCGTGTTCCAAGATTAAAACCACCATATCCTCCAACACCTATTCTAAACTGATTTTGTAACGAATACCTAAAACTATTTTCTTTCTCTCGTCTTTTAGATGGTCCAAATTCTAAGTGTACAGGAAACACCAAATTGTCCATTCGTAATTTTGATTTCTTTAAACTATATTCAAATTCAGCCAATTCTGCCTGCCCATCATTGATAGCAAAATATTGATTTCCTTTAGGTTTTAAGCCATTGTACTGAAAAGAGAAACCATAATTTAGTCTTAAAAAATTGGAATTCTTAAACACTCTGGTTCTCCACTGCCACCCCATTTCAAAAAAACGGCTTCCACCTACTTTATAGGGTGAATCTTCTAAAGACTGTCCATCTATCAATGTATTGTTCAAACCAATTGCCATTACAAAATCCGAATACGTTCTGCGGTCATACTTAATTTCTCTTTTCCGTTTCTTAGAAGTAAAAGAAAAAGCTGGTTTCCCATTTATATCAACACCAAATCTAATTTTGTCACCATGGATTGTATCGGCTTCAATAAGAATCAATGTTTTTCCGTCATTTCTCTCCAAAAGAGAAGTTTTATTTTCTAGAATAGCAATTCTATTCTCTATGTTCAATGCCCTTTTTTTAGCTGCTGCTTCTTTTAAAATTATTGCCTCTTCTTTGCTTATATCGTTATTGTCCAATCTCCTATTTATACTCTCAATTTCTATTTTTAAAGCTTCTTTTTCTTGAAATGTAATTTGGCTTTTTCGCTCTTTTAACACCTCATAGGAAGTATCTTGAGCACATACTTGTTGTGCAAATAATGAAAATAACAACACTAATAAAACGAATATATTTAACGTTCTCATACTAATTTGATTTAAAGCTCCCTCCTAACCTCCCAAAAACAGGGAGGAAAGTCTGGAAACTGCTTGGTTAATGATTGATGAATAAACTAATTATTACGGTCTGCAACTGCTGTTCTTACTTTTATAAACCCACTCTTTAAAGACTCAAAAATTTGGTCTCGGAAAGTTTGATCCAACTCACCTTCTACTTCTGTAAGTAATGCCATGGCATCCACTTTTTGGTTTTCCATGAATATTTTATTCGTAAGTATTTCTGTTTGAGCTTTTCTAAGCAAAGAATCAACTTCAATATCTGTCAACATAGCATTGTTTTTTTCCAACGAATTGACTTGCGCTATTACTTCGGCTATTTTAGAATCTATTATTTTTTCAGAACCTGTTAACTGAACTTTATTGTTATTAATAGAAGTGTTTATCTCTGTATTCATAGTAACAACTTCTTGTCCAATATCTATAAACACTATTTTTGCTTCCTTATTAACTTTCTCTTTAATTGGAACAACCTCTTCTACTATTACATAACTCTCTTCTTTTTCTTTAGCTGGTGTAACAATATCTATTTGCTTTTCTTCAACTTTAATATTCTTAGGAGTATCAACAATCTCAACGCCATTGTCCAATGTATTATTAGTATTAAAAAACAATACTGAAACTATTATAAAACCTATGAAACTAGCCGCTACTGCGTACCAAACAAAACCTTTTCTTTTATTGTTACTTGGTGTTTCCAGTCTACTGGAAATTTGCTCCCAAGCATTTCCTGAGGGCCTAATTTCTCTAGTGCTCAGCTTATCCCTTATTTCGTTTTCAAACTTAATGGGTGCCATAACTTAAAATCTTTTGTTCCTTTAATTTTTCTTGCAACATTCTTCTCGCTTTAAACAATTGGGATTTGGATGTGCCTTCAGATATTTGCAGCATTTTCGCTATCTCACTATGTTTATATCCTTCAACTGCATACATTACAAACACCATTTTGTATCCTTCTGGAAGCTCATCAATCAGCTTTTGAATATGCTCAACATCCATGTTGGATGAAATGGAAACATTCTCTTGAACTTCATTATCTAACAGCTCTTCATCAAAGACTACAAATTGTTTTTTTCGCAAAAAAGAGATGGATTCCCTTATCATAATCCTTCTTATCCAACCTTCAAAACTACCTTGGTGCTCAAATGTTTTTAAATGGCCAAAAACCTTCACAAAACCATTAATCATTACATCTTCAGCAAATTGCACGTCTTTAACATACTGCCTGCACACACTTAACATTTTAGGTGCATATTTTTTATAGATAAACTGCTGGGCCTCCCTATTGTTTGAGATTGCTTTGCTGATTAATCTTTTCTCGTTATTGTAAAATGAAATGATTTTCAAAACCTTACATATTGTCTTCTATAAAGATAGACGTATTGTGTACAAAAAACGTTGCCTAAGAAAGGAAGGTTTTTCATGTGGATTTGACAAGTAATTTATTATCAGTGCATTATGTAATTATTTTTTCCTATCCACAACGTAATTCACCATAAGTTTCAGTGAGTTCTTATAGTCAGATTCTGGATAAGCATCTAAAAGGATAAGTGCTTCTTCTTTAAAACTGTGCATTTTTTTCTCAGCGTATTCCAAACCACCCAGCTCTTTTACAAAAGCTATAACTTCTTTAACCCTTTTTTTTTCCTTATTATGATTTTTCACGGAATTAATCACCCACTTTTTTTCTTGCTTGGAACAATGGTTTAAAACATGAATCAAGGGTAAAGTCATTTTTTGTTCCCTAATATCTATGCCAATGGGCTTCCCTATTTCATCCTCACCGTAATCAAACAAATCATCTTTTATTTGAAATGCCATTCCAATAAGCTCACCAAATTTTCTAAACGTTTCTACGTCTGGAGATTCTGGCCTTACAGAACAAGCACCAAGACTACAACAAGCGGCAATCAAAGTAGCTGTTTTTTGCCTGATGATCTCATAATATACATCCTCTGTAATATCCAATCGTCTGGCTTTTTCAATTTGCACCAATTCTCCTTCAACTATCTCTCGCATGGCGGTAGATATGATTTTTAGCAAATCAAAATCATCGTTCTCTACTGACAATAACATTCCTTTGCTCAATAAAAAATCACCTACTAAGACTGCTATTTTATTTTTCCATAGGGCATTTACTGAAAAGAAACCTCTTCGTTTATTGCTTTCATCCACCACATCATCATGTACAAGAGAGGCGGTGTGTATTAATTCTATGACTGAAGCACCCCTATAGGTGCGTTCATTTACTTCTCCGTTCAATAGTTTGGCCGTTAGAAAAACAAACATAGGTCGCATTTGTTTTCCTTTCCTATTTACTATATAATAGGTAATCCTATTTAACAAGGCTACTTTTGAGGACATGGACTTATGAAACTTTTTTTCAAAAAGCTCCATCTCTTCCCTTATAGGTTCCTTTATTTGAGATACAATTTTCACTGGCAATCACCTTTCATTTGAGAAAAGTATTAGTTTAGTCGGATAAAAGTAATTAAAATAAAAAGCTTTGGGGTAACTATTAGCCAAGGCTCCGTTAAAATCTATTAAAGAAGAAATAGATTATGACTTATTCGCCAATTGTCCGCAAGCGGCATCTATATCCTTTCCTCTAGAACGACGGACTGTTACTGTAATACCATTGGCTTCCAATATGTTTACATACATTTCAACAGCTGTATTAGATGCTTGTTGAAATTCCCCACCATCAATTGGGTTATATTCTATTAAATTTACTTTTGAGGGAGCAAAGCGGCAAAAATCTACCAAAGCGTCCACGTCTTTCTTTGAATCATTGATACCTTCCCAAATTACATACTCATATGTAATTCGGCTTTTGGTCTGCTGGTACCAATATTGAAGTGCTTCTCGTAGATCTTTCAGGGTAAAAGTGGCATTAAAGGGCATTATGGAAGTCCTGATTTCATCAATAGCGGAATGAAGTGAAACTGCCAATTTAAATTTAACCTTTTCATCGGCCATTTTCCTAATCATCTTGGGAACACCAGAGGTAGAAACTGTAATACGCTTAGAGGACACCCCCAAACCTTCTGGTGAGGTTATCTTGTCTATTGCCTTAAGTACATTGTTATAGTTCATCAAAGGCTCACCCATGCCCATAAAAACAATATTGCTCAATGGCCTGTTATGATACAGTTTACTTTGATTATCTATGGCAACAACTTGATCATAAATTTCATCTGGGTTTAAATTTCGCATTCGCTTTAACCGTGACGTAGCACAGAATTTACAATCCAAGCTACACCCTACCTGACTTGACACGCAAGCTGTTGTTCTTTTACTTGTAGGTATTAAAACAGATTCCACAATTAAACCATCATGCAGGCGTATGGCATTTTTAATAGTACCATCCTTGCTACGTTGCATTGTATCTACCTCAATGTGGTTGATTACAAAATTAGTATCAAGTAATTCCCTTGTTTCTTTGGATATATTGGTCATTCCATCAAAAGAATGGGCAGATTTCTGCCACAACCATTCATACACTTGGTTGCCCCTAAAGGCCTTATCCCCTTTTTCTCTAAAAAAAGTTCTAAGCTGTTCTTTGGTCAAAGACCTAATATCTTTTTTATGTTCAGTTTTCACCCTACTATAGATAGAGAATCAAAAAAAATCCTACTTATTTCAATTTAATTTGATAAAGCAGGACTTTTAAGTTTATATAGATTCCCGCTTTCACGGGAATAACAATTACAGTTATAAAATTAACATGGCATCCCCGTAAGAATAGAACTTATATTGTTCCATAATAGCTTCTTTATATGCCTTTTTCATAAAATCATGCCCCATAAAGGCAGAGACCATCATCATAAGTGTTGATTTTGGCAAATGAAAATTGGTTACCATACAAGTAGCAATACTAAATTCATGTGGAGGGAAAACAAATTTATTGGTCCAGCCATCAAACGTATTTAATGTACCTGCTGAAGATACTGCACTTTCTAAAGCTCTCATTGCCGTGGTACCCACTGCACAGACTCTTTTCTTTCTTGTTTTGGCCGAGTTAACAATATCTGTTGCCTTTTCATCTATAATCAATTCTTCGCTATCCATTTTATGCTTGGACAAATCCTCTACCTCAACAGGGTTAAATGTTCCCAAACCAACATGTAGGGTCACCTCAGCAAAATCAATTCCTTTAATTTCTAAACGTTTTAACAGATGTTTAGAAAAATGCAGTCCAGCGGTAGGAGCGGCAACAGCACCTTCATGTTTTGCATAAATGGTCTGGTACCTTTCTTCATCTTCAGGCTCTACATCTCTTTTAATATATTTAGGAAGTGGCGTTTCTCCCAACTCTTTTAATTTTCTTCTAAAATCTATATAAGAGCCGTCATATAAAAAACGAAGTGTTCTTCCTCTAGATGTGGTATTATCTATAACCTCTGCCACTAAAGTGTTATCATCACCAAAATACAGTTTGTTCCCTATTCGTATTTTACGTGCTGGATCCACTAAAACATCCCATAGTCTTTGCTCTTCATTTAATTCTCTTAACAAAAAAACTTCTATTCTGGCTCCAGTTTTTTCTTTGTTCCCAAATAATCTTGCAGGAAATACCTTTGTGTTATTTAACACCATAACATCTCCTTCATCAAAATAATTGATAAGGTCCTTGAACATTTTGTGCTCTATTTTTCCCGTTTCCCTATGCACAACCATTAACTTGGACTCATCTCTATGCTCTGCAGGATATTCTGCCAATAAGTTATCTGGAAGCTCAAAACCAAAATTTGATAATTTCATATGCTATTTTATTATTTTCCTCTATTTATAAAACTTCTATCACAAAAAAAATTACAACTTAATAATCAATCAAATACATATATATCAAATGTTTTTAATCAACGTTTTTGCGGCTGCAAATATACAATCCCAACATAGGGGTTGTCAAGTAAATCCGCAATTAATTGGGAATTAAAGTTTTTCAAAATTTATTTGAAGCTTTTCCATGTCCTTCCAAAAATCAGGGTATGATTTAGAGACTACGCCCGCATCGTTTATTATTATTGATGTTTTTAATGCTAACGGAGCGAATGCCATGGCCATTCTATGGTCATTATATGTATCTATGCCTATGTTTTCTTTAATTACCGTAGAAGGTTCTAAAGTCAATGTTTTATCAGTCACCGTAATAGCAGCGCCCAGCTTTGAAAGTTCTGCATCCAAGGCCTCTAACCTATCTGTTTCTTTGATTTTTAATGTATGGAGCCCTGTAAGATAACACCCAACACCTAACCCAAAGCATGTAACAGCTATTGTTTGTGCTATATCAGGGGCATTTGCCAAATCAAATTCAATTTTATTTTCAACAATATCTGAGTTTCTTTTCAGTACTATCTTATTTTCTAAAAACTCAGTTTCCACACCAAAAGACGTGTATAATTCTGAAAGAACACTATCTCCTTGCAAGCTATTCTTTTTATATGCTGATAATGTAATTTCTGTTCCTTCTTCACAAAGTGCTACAATACTATAGAAATATGAAGCAGCACTCCAATCTGATTCCACAACCAGTTCATTATTCTTTACTGAAGTCTTTGGCAAAACTTTTATGGTATTCCCTTTAAATGAACTTTGCACACCAATTTGCTCCAACAGCCCCAGTGTCATTTTAATATAGGGAACAGACGTAATCTTGCCTAATAATTCCAGCTCCAGTCCATTTTCTAAATTTGGGGCTATCAATAATAAAGCAGAAATATATTGACTACTAATATTGGCCGGTAAACTTGCCTTGGTTTCTTTTAGGGTTTTTCCTTTGATGTGTATAGGTGGGTATCCCTCTTCTTTTACATAATCAATATCGGCTCCTAAACTTTTAAGTGCTTCTACCAACACTTTAATTGGGCGTTCCGTCATCCTTTTAGAACCTGTTAAAATCACTTCTTTTCCTTCTTGGGAAGCAAAATAGGCAGTTAAGAAACGCATTGCTGTACCTGCATGATGAATATCTACTTCTCCATTCTTTATTGCTAGACCTTTTTGCATTACATCTGCGTCATCAGAATTGGACAGGTTGCTTATTTTAATATTGGGAAATAGTGCTTGTAACAGCAAAAGTCTATTGGACTCACTTTTAGAACCCGTTATTTGAATATTAGAATGTATTAAATTGTTTGATGGGCCAGATAAAAGTAGTTTCAAAATTTGAGCGATTTTTATGTGTTAAAAATGGAGCACAAATATACCATTACTATTTAAGTTTTTTGTTGTTTTGATGCCTATCGTGGTCACGCTTGGTTTTTACCTCCAACTTCTTATCAAAAGCTTCTTGTAAGTTTATTCCTGTTTGGTTGGCCAAACATAGGACCACAAAAAGAACATCGGCCAGTTCTTCCCCAAGATCTTTGTTCTTGTCAGACTCTTTTTCGCTTTGTTCCCCATATCTACGGGCAATGATTCTAGCTACTTCACCTACCTCTTCTGTTAATTGGGCCATATTGGTCAGCTCGTTAAAATAACGAACTCCATGGTTCTTAATCCAATCATCAACAACTTCTTGAGCGTTTTGTATGTTCATCTACTATATTTTAGACAAAACTACTTTTTCTGATTCTTTTGCTACCATTTGTGCATAATATTCTTTTAATGCATCATAATACAAGGCACGGACCATAGCCGTCTTAGCTCTGAAGAGACCAACAGTTGTAGTAATTGACCACCTTTTTTTTGATATATTATATTTAAACACTCCTAACAAGGGTAAGAAAAACTAGGGTAAGCCTTCGCATTTTTAATTTGGTTTGGTTTCTTTAAACGTAAAAGACCTTTTACTTCTTACAATCTAAGTAAAAAACTCGATAAACAGTAATTATTCCTTGTTCTTGGTATCAATAATAATAGTCACAGGTCCATCATTCAATAATTCTACTTTCATGTCCGCCCCAAAAATACCAGCGCCTACTTTTTTACCTAAATCAGTTTCTATTTGTTGAATAAACTCTTCATACAAGGGTATAGCAATATCTGGATTGGATGCCTTAATATATGAAGGCCTGTTTCCTTTTTTAGTCAATGCATGCAATGTAAATTGACTTACAACAATGGCATTTCCATCAATAGCTACTATTGAATTGTTCATCACCCCGTTTTCATCATTAAAAATCCTAAGGTTTGTTATTTTTTTTGACAGCCATAGAATATCATCCTTACCATCTGCATCTTCAATTCCAAGCAGAATCAACAGTCCATTTCCAATTTTGGAAATTTCTTTGCCATCAACCGTAACACTAGCTTTTAATACTCTCTGTATAACCGCCTTCATCTATTTCTCTCCGTAAATATCAACTCTATAATTATCATCTTCTCCCTTCACCATCTGTACATAGCTTTTATATCTACTCCATGCCACTTCATCATTTTCCAATGCCTCTTTTACGGCGCACTTGGGCTCATCTATGTGTAAACAGTTATTAAACTTACAATTACCTTTTAGCTTAAAGAACTCTGGAAAATAATCTCCAATCTCATCTTTGTCCATATCCACAATCCCAAATCCTTTTATTCCAGGAGTGTCTATTATTTGTGCGCCCATCTCTAAATCATGCATTTCGGCAAAAGTGGTCGTATGTTGTCCCTGAAGGTGCTGTTGGGATATTTCTTTGGTTTTTATATGTAGATTGTGTTCTATACTATTGACCAATGTAGATTTTCCGGCTCCAGAATGACCAGAGAACATACTAGTTTTTCCCAGCATAAATTCCTTGACCTTATCAATATTTTTACCTGTTTTTGCAGATATTCCTATACAAGTATACCCTATTTTCCTATATAAAGTAGCTAGATATTTTATTTCACCCAATTCATCTTCATTATAAGTATCTATCTTATTAAAGAGTAAAATAGCGGGAATATCATAAGCTTCGGCAGTAACCAAAAAACGATCTATAAAACTGGTATATGTTGTTGGGTTATTAAGCGTTACCAATAAGAAAACCTGATCTAAATTTGCAGCAATAATATGGGTCTGTTTGGAGAGGTTTACAGATTTTCTAATAATGTAGTTCTTACGCTTTTTAATCTCACTGATTACCCCAACGGTATCATCTCCAGCTTTCTCAATTTGAAAAACAACAAAATCCCCAACTGCAATTGGATTAGTACTTTTTATACCTTTAATTCTGAATTTTCCCTTTATTCTGCATTCATAAAAACTACCATCACTCGTTTTTACAGTGTACCAGCTCCCAGTAGATTTATAAACAATTCCTTTCATTAACAGGCTTCTATGATTTAATACAAAGAAACAACAATCCTTTTATACTTTCTCAGCAATCTATTCGTTAATAGAACAATTATTAATCACTTTAACTAAAATAACATGAAAAAAATATTATTGATTGCATGTTTAGTAATCGCCACTACAATTGATGCCAACGCACAACAGTACAAAGTAATAACCAGTGTGGAATCCATTGTACCAAATGGACTTGGTAGGTCTAGAATCATCACTGCGTTAGAAGACAAAGACTATAAAGAATATACCAGTATACAAACTGAGGAGAACAAAACCCGAAATAAATCTAAAAGAGGGGATATTAGGGTAAAAAACTTTGAAGAAACTAAACTATTGAACTTCTATAACGTTGCTGGTATTCGTTTTCAGAATATTGCAGCCAATGATGCTTTGATCACTTCTAAAATAAATACAATGATTTCTGAAGGATGGGAATTGGCCTTTGTGACCAGTGCTGTAGAAAGTGAAGGTGGAAAAGGTGATGGAAAAGGTATTTTTATTACTAGATATTTTTTTAAGAAATAATTCTTTTCAATAAGAAGCTAAAAAAACCCGACTTGAAGTCGGGTTTTTTGTTTTAATGTTCCATATAAATTCTCCCTCCTGCCAAGGTACTTTTATTTACTATTTTGGGATTCCCGTACACATGGACATCTCCGCCAGCTTTAACGCTGATATCTATTTGATTTGTTGCATATACTTCAGCTTCACCTGCAGCTGTAATCCTAAGTTTTGTGTATTCTGTCCTAAGCTGTCTTCCCTCAAAAACTCCGCCTGTATTTAATCTTACCTGCTGTTCTGATGCCAATCCAGAAGCTTCCACTATACCGCCTGTAACCGCCCTTATATTTGCGTATTCCACATCTAGACCAGCAGTGATCTTAGCACCCTCTTGAACTCTTAGCTCAATAACATCTTGTTTCACCAACTCATTAAAAGTTATTCTTGCACCTTCATTCCCATCTATTACATCCAAATGCTCATAATACACTTCTACAAATGTATGTTCACCTTGGAATTTTCTATCAAACTGCATTCTAACTTTAAGCACACCATTTTTATTCACTACTTGAATATCATCCACATTCCAGCCTTTGATCAACACCTTATTTTCATCAGATTTAATCAAGTTTACCTCAATAAGATCAAATACTTTTATTTCATTAAAATCCCCTACATTTTTATCAATAATTCGTTGAGAAAAAACACTTAGGGAAAATATACATAAACAAATGGTTGTTATTTTTTTCATGATATGTTCTTTTGACTTTTAGTAAAGACTATTCTAAATGACATCTGTTACACTTTATAATAAAAAATCCCGATTCTAGAATCGGGATTTTTATTAAGCCTTTAAAACTTTCTCTTGATGATTAATGGATTCTTGATGAATGGCCTTGAACATTCTAAGGATAAATTCTTCACTCAATCCTTTTTCCTCTCCTTCCAATATCATTTTTCCTAAAATCTCGTTCCAACGATTGCTTTGCAATACAGCAACATTGCGTTCTTTCTTTAATGCTCCTATACTATCAGAAATTTTCATTCTCTTTCCTAAAGATGTTATTAGTTGGTCATCTATCACATCTATCTGAGCTCGCATATTATCTAGTTTCTTACCGTAATCAGCTTGTTCATCTGTTTCTTTTCTAATTTTCAAATCTTTCATGATTTGTTTTAGAACTGCTGGTGTTACTTGTTGTGCAGCATCACTCCATGCATTATCAGGATCAAAATGTGTTTCAATCATCAACCCATCAAAATTAAGATCCAATGCTGTTTGTGATACATCAAAAATCATATCTCTTTTACCTGTGATATGTGATGGATCACATATCAATGGCAAATCAGGAAATCTATTTTGGAATTCTATTGCCAATTGCCATTCTGGAATATTTCTATATTTTGTTTTCTCATAAGTTGAGAAACCTCTATGAATTGCCCCTAAATTCTTGATTCCTGCAGTATACAATCTTTCTATTCCTCCCAACCAAAGAGATAAATCTGGATTGATCGGGTTTTTCACCAATACGGTTTTATCAGTTCCTTCCAAAGCATCGGCAATTTCTTGCATGATAAATGGACTCACTGTAGAACGTGCTCCAATCCACAGCATATCAATATCATATTCCAATGCCAATTTTACATGTGCTGCATTAGCGACCTCTGTAGTGGTTTTTAAACCTGTTTCTTCCTTAACTTTTTGTAACCACTTTAAACCTAAAGCTCCTACTCCTTCAAAATTTCCTGGGCGGGTTCTTGGCTTCCATATTCCTGCACGGTAATAATTTACATCTGTATCCTTCAACTCATGAGCAATTCTTAACACTTGCTCCTCAGTCTCTGCACTACAAGGACCTGCAATTACCAAAGGGTGGTCTAACTTCATGTCATCTAACCAAGACCTCAATTCTTTTTTATTTTCCATCTCTACGTTCTATTTTTTATTTTGTGGTATTCCTTTTAATATTTCTTTTATCTTATTGGTATTGTTCATTTCCTTATAAATACTATCATAATCATCGTTCTTTAACATTTCCTTAAAGGCTTCCAAATTATGGATATATTCTTCCAAAGTCTCTATAACATTGTCCTTGTTTTGTTCAAAAATGGGCGTCCACATTGCGGGTGAACTTTTTGCCAAACGCACTGTACTTTCAAACCCACTCCCAGCCATGTCAAAAATATCACTCTCGTTCCTTTCTTTGTCAATTACCGTTTTTCCCAACATAAAGGAACTGATATGAGACAAGTGAGAGACATAGGCTATATGCTTGTCATGAGCTTCTGGATTCATATACCTAATTCGCATGCCCAGTTGTTGAAAAATAGTCAATGCTCTTTCTTGTATTCTAAACGCCGTCTTCTCTACCTCACAAATAATATTTGTTTTACCCTTAAACAATCCTTCAATGGCTGCAGAAGGTCCTGAGAATTCCGTTCCAGATATGGGATGGCACGCCAAAAAGTTCTTTCTCTTAGGGTGGTTCTCTACCGCCATGCAAATATTAAACTTTGTAGACCCAGCATCAAAAACAACAGCATCAGAATTTACGATGTTCAAAATCTTTGGTAGTTCCTCTACAAGAGCATTTACTGGAATACTAACAATCACAACATCAGCCAAAGAAAGGTCATCATAAGTGGCCTTTTCATCTATAACATTCAATGTCATTGCCTCATCTAAATGCGTATTATTGGCATCAATTCCATATATCTTGGCATCAGGATTTATTTGTTTAATATCCCTAGCCATGGAGCCACCAATTAATCCGATACCAATTATAAATACGTTCATTTTTTCTTTCCTAACCCTTACTAATAAGGAGGATAAATCCTTAATTACTCAAATCTATTAATAGCTTCTTTTATTTTATCTTCGGTTACACATAATGAAAACCGAATGTAGCCTTCACCGTTACTACCAAAAATAGTTCCTGGCGCAATAAAAACATTCTTGTCATAAAGTATACCGTCAACAAATTGTTCAGCTGATGTTATGTCTGATGGTAGTTTGGCCCACACAAACATGCCTACTGCATTTTTATCATAGGTGCAATTTAATTTGTCTGCCAATTGAAACATCAACTCCCTTCGGGAACTATATAATTCATCCAACGCATCAAACCAATCTTTACCACTTTGTAATGCTGCTATGGCCCCTTTCTGAATACCATAAAACATTCCAGAATCCATATTGCTTTTCACTTTTAAAATCGCATTTATATGCTCTTCACTGCCTAAAACCATTCCTACTCTCCAACCTGCCATGTTAAACGTCTTACTCAACGAATTAAGTTCTAAAGCCGTTTTTTTTGCTCCTTCTATAGACAATATACTTATTGGGTTATTACTCAACACAAAACTATACGGATTGTCATTGATTAATAAAATATTATTCTTTGTTGCAAAACCCACCAATTCTCTTAACTGTTCCTTAGTAACCGTTGCTCCAGTGGGCATATGTGGATAACTTGTCCACATTAATTTTACCTTGGACAGGTCTTGCTTTTGCAACTCATTAAAATTTGGAAACCATCCATTTTTAGCTTCTAAATCATAATATTTTGGTTCCCCTCCTACCAGTTTGGTAACTGATGTATATGTTGGATATCCAGGATTGGGAATCAACACCTCATCACCAGGATTTAAAAAGGCCATGCTAATATGCATAATGCCCTCTTTAGAACCCATAAGTGGCAATATTTCATTCAATGGATTGGCATCTACATCAAATTTTTCTTTATAAAAAGCAGCTATTGCCTCTCTTAACTCTGGCAAACCTTGATAACTTTGGTATTGATGGGCATTATTATGACATAGGGCTTCTTGCACCACATTGATCACTTCTTTGGACGGGGCCAAATCTGGGCTTCCTATTCCCATATTGATAATGGGTTTGCCTTCTGCAATAAGGCCACGGACTTCTCGCAACTTTTTGGAGAAGTAATATTCCTGTACCGTTTTTAATCTATCCGCAGTAATCATGATAATCGTGCATTTTTATATTCACCCAATACTCTAAAATCTTCAGACATTATTTCCAACAATGCTTTTGCTTTTGCAAACTGTGCATACTCCTCAAAAGTAACATCAACAAAAAAGGCATACTTCCATGGTGTTTCTATCACGGGCAAAGACTGTATTTTGGTCAAATTCAAGCTACAATCGCTCATTACATTCAATACAGCTGCTAAACTTCCTCTTTTATGGTCTGTAATAAATCTAAGTGACGCCTTATTTATTTCCTTTTCTGGCAATGCCTTATTCTCTGTTTTTATAATAACAAACCGAGTAGAATTATTCTTAATGGTCTGTATTTCATTCGAGATAATATCCAAATCATACAAATCTGCAGCTACTTTTGGGGCAATGGCTGCAATACCTTTTAATTGATCATCTTGAATGTGCTTTGCCGTTTCCGCAGTATCTACATCTTCCATTAATTTAATATGTGGGTACTTTTTTAAAAATTCCTTGCATTGTAACAAAGCCATAGGATGTGAACGCACCTCAACAATATCTTCTATAGCCTGACCTTTTAAAGCCATTAAATTGTGATGGATATTTAAGTAGTGCTCTCCAATTATGTGCAAATTATTCCTAGCAATCAATGCGTAGTTGGGGATTATAGAACCCGCTATGGAATTTTCAATAGCCATAACACCTTTATCAGCTGTCTTATTGGCCAAATGTTCTACCATAGCATCAAAAGACATGCACTCCACCAATTCCACATTATCACCAAAATATTCTTTGGCAACCTGATGATGGTTAGATCCTTTTATTCCTTGTATAGCTATTTTTAAGCTCAAATTGAAAAAATCAAGTTTAATTCAAAAAAAAAGTCCCAGTTTTCACGGGACTTTCATAATCTATATATTTTTAAAATATGCTAGAACCGTCCCGTACTTCTTTTAAAAAAGAAGTAGAAATAAAAACTGTTCCAGAAATATTGCTTTGTCATTATCTTATAAAACTTTGGCTAAGATAACAATTAAATTTAAAAATCAAGTTTTACATTTATTTTTTTGATTGTTGAACACTCCATAAGAATCTTTTATAATTTGTAGAGTTTGTTTACGGAGTTGACAAAGTAATACTTTATGTGTCAGTCAACAACAAACCTACTACCTCATCCAATTCATTTTGGATTTTTGGACCTGTACAGTTCATCAATATGGCAAACACCATTTGTTGTTCCGGGTATACATAAAAATTGGAATAACCACCTACCCCATTACCCACATGTCCATAAAACGGTCGGCCCT
>CAYNLI010000002.1:0-46362 GCA_964398035.1 uncultured Flavobacteriaceae bacterium
AAATGATTCCCTTTTCAATTCTACAGATAGTCTAATAATTAGCAAAGAATATCTTCACGAACAAAAATTAGTTATAGGTAAAAAAACAGACTCTCTACCTCATATTAACTTTTCCTTATTGACTTCTAAAGTCATGATTTCCATTACAAGTGACACACTAAAATTAATAACGATTGATACATTTCTACAAAAAGAATTAAAACGAAAAAACATTGATATTCATTATGGTATTTCTTTTTTTAATGTTGACAATAAGAGTAAAGAAATAAACCCTGAAATAATTAAATCCTCAACCTTATATACGGAATCTAAATCAAGTTTTTTACCCAAAGAAAGTAGTCTTAAAGTACATTTTTACAATGCAACCTTAATCATTTTAAAACGCATTCTTACAGGAATTCTAATTTCTACTTTTTTGGTTTTAGCAATAATCAGCAGTTTGTTTTACCTACTCAACATTATAAAACACCAAAAACAATTGGCCGAGGTAAAAAATGACCTGATCAGCAATATTACCCATGAGTTTAAAACTCCCATTGCCACCATTGGAGTGGCATTGGAAAGCATTAAAAATTTCAATGTGCTAGATGATATAAAAAAAACCAAAGACTACCTTTCTATTTCTGAGGAACAATTATCAAAACTCAACCTAATAGTAGAAAAATTATTGGAAACTGCCACTTTGGATAGCGATAGCTTACAGTTAAGCAAAGAACCTATTAATATTATTGAACTGCTCCAAACCATAGTCAGCAAACATAGAATTCAAGCTAATGGAAAAAAAATTGGGTTTAATTTTAAAACAGAAAAAATAACTGCCAATGTAGATGTCTTTCATTTTGAAAACGCCATCAATAATATTATTGACAATGCTATAAAATATGGTGGAAATGAAATTACCATAAGTTTAAAACAACTTTATGACACTATTGAAATTTCAATTTCTGATACTGGAAACACATTGACAAAAGAAAACAAGAATAAAATCTTTGAAAAATTTTATCGTGTTCCCAAAGGCAATACCCATGATGTAAAGGGCTTCGGAATTGGGCTTTATTATGCCAAAAAAATCATAGAAAAACATAACGGTACTATTGTCTTGGATTTAAAGAACAAGCTTACCTCTTTTAAAATCTCCCTTCCAAAATGAATAATCCCATAACCATACTTTTGGCTGAAGATGAAGCCGCTTTGGGGCAAATCATAAAGGAAAGCCTGGAAACCAGAAACTTTAAAGTTCTGTTATGTAAAAATGGCGAAGAAGCTTTTTCTGTGTACAAAAAGAAACAACCAGAGTTGCTTGTCTTGGATGTAATGATGCCAAAAAAAGACGGTTTTACCCTTGCCAAGGAAATCCGCTTAGAAAATGATACCATTCCCATTATCTTTTTAACGGCAAAATCACAAACCCAAGATGTAGTTGAAGGTTTTTCCATTGGCGGCAATGATTACTTAAAAAAACCTTTTAGTATGGAAGAGCTCATTGTTAGGATTCACAATCTATTGGACAGGGGCAAGATTCAAAAAACGACAGATGAATTTAACTTTGGTGATTATACTTTCTTTTTTTCAAAACAAATATTACAGTATAAAAACGAAGAAAAAATTCAGCTTACCCATAGAGAATCCCATTTGTTGTTCTATTTAATTAAAAACAAAAATGAAATTTTGGAACGCTCTTTAATTTTAAAAAAGTTATGGGGCAATGATGATTTCTTTAATGCAAGAAGTATGGATGTCTTTATCACAAAACTTAGAAAAAAACTGAGCAAGGATAGTACCATTCAAATTATTAATATTAGAGGCTTTGGATATAAGTTGATTTCTTAAAATTAACACTCTATTTCCAGCTCAATTTTTTCAACTTTTAAAAGTTGGTCGTATTTCAACCTATATTTTTTCTCTAACCCAAGATACTTTGTATATTGTGAAGCACATTTAGCACAACCTATTAATTACCAAACCATATGCACATTGCAGTTGCCGGGAATATTGGAGCAGGAAAAACTACATTGACCAAACTACTTGCCAAACATTATAAATGGGAAGCACATTTTGAAGATGTGATAGACAATCCCTATTTAGATGATTTTTATACCCAAATGGAACGCTGGAGTTTTAATCTTCAGATTTATTTTTTAAATAGTAGATACCGACAAATTCTACAAATAAAGAAAAGTGGAAAGGATATTATCCAAGATCGGACCATATATGAAGATGCTCATATTTTTGCACCTAATTTACATGCTATGGGGCTTATGACCAATAGGGATTTCACTAATTATTCTAGCCTTTTTGAATTAATGGAAAGTTTGGTGCAACCACCAGATTTATTGATTTACCTAAGAAGCTCTATTCCTAATTTGGTAAACCAAATCCATAAACGTGGAAGGGAGTATGAAAACTCCATTTCTATAGATTATTTAAGCCGACTCAACGAACGCTATGAAGCATGGGCGCATAAATACGAAAAAGGAAATCTGTTGATTATTGATGTAGACAATTTGGACTTTGTGGACAACCCTGAGCATCTTGGAGAAGTCATTAATAGAATTGATGCAGAAATTCATGGGTTGTTTTAATACAAAAAAATAGTTGATCTCAATTTATTAAACCGAAACAGTTGTTTCGGTTTTTTTATGCCTTTAAAATTGATTCTCATCATTACAGTTTGATGTACCCCATACAGATTCATTTAGAAAGAGAACTGCATTTTTCCAATACATAACCCTAAAGAACACTTCCCTCATTCATAAGTCCCATTCCCTCATTCTAACTTTTAACAACCATATTAAACAGCTAGGTTTATATAGATTTTAAACCGACCTATAACAGGAACTGTTTGCGCAAGTTCAGTATTAATCATTGTTTAACCCAATCCTGCCCATGGCAGGTCTAAATTTTAAAAAAGATGAAACCAAAAAAGAACCCAGACAAGGATTTAAACAAAAACCGTGGCCTTTACTTTATTGCGGGGCTTGCACTTATAATGCTATTGGCATATACAGCCTTAGAATGGAAAACCTATGATGCTCATCCCATTTATACTTCTAGGATGGACATTCCAGATGAAATTACAGAAGAACTTCCTCCTATGATAATGCCAAAAACTCTTCCACCTCCACCTGTTGCTCCGGTTATTATTGATGTAATAGATAATAATGATGAAAGAGATGAAACTGAAATAATAGCTACGGAACCAGATCCGGAAAAGGAAGTATTGAGAGTAGAAGACGTGGACGTAGATGAAATCCTAGTAGATGAAATCATCCCTTTTTCAGTTATTGAAGAAGTACCCATTTTCCCAGGCTGTGAAAAAGAATCGGATAAACGAGCTTGTTTTCAAAAGATGATGAACAAACACATTAGAAAAAACTTTCGCTACCCAAAAATTTCCCAAGAAATGGGTACTCAAGGAAGAGTTAGTGTAATGTTTGTAATTCAAAAAGATGGAAGCATTGGAGATGTTCAGCTAATAGGACCTGATAAAAGTCTAGAGAAGGAAGCTGCTCGCATCATTGCTAAACTTCCAAAAATGACACCTGGAAAACAACGGAAAATACCCGTAAAAGTGCCTTTTAGTATTCCTATCAATTTTAAATTGCAATAGACAAAAGTAAAATTAGTCATTGCGAACCTTTTGAAAGAGAAGTGAGGCAATCTCTTCGGAATTGATATAGATTGCTTCAATCTCACCTCTTTCGCCATGACCTAATACAAAAAACCCGAAACAATGAATGTTTCGGGTTTCTATTTTATACAAAAGCTAAAGAGGCTACTTCCCCTCTTTCTCAATAACTTCTTCTTTTACTATTACTTTCTTTCCCTCTACCTTCATACCAACATTTTTTAAAGCATTTATTTTTGCTTCAACTTCTTCAAGAGTTCCTTCTATAGTTTTTTCTTCAACTACTGCTTCTCCATCTTCAGTTGCAGTTGCAGTTGTTGTAATTACCGCTTTTGCAATAGCATCAGAAGTCACTTCCACGCTAATTTCTTTTTTAATTTCGTTATGTGCCATACCCTCTTCTGCATGTCCTCCCAAAATTGGAGCAATTACCAATCCAATTAAACAAGTAAGCTTAATCAATATGTTCATAGATGGCCCAGAAGTATCTTTAAATGGATCTCCAACTGTATCTCCTGTCACTGCGGCTTTATGCGCTTCAGAACCTTTATAGGTCATTTCTCCGTTGATTTCCACACCTGCTTCAAAAGATTTCTTAGCATTGTCCCAAGCACCACCAGCATTGTTTTGGAAAATAGCCCAAAGTACACCACTTACAGTAACACCTGCCATATAACCACCAAGCATTTCCGCAATTGCCAAATTATCCATTCCAAAAATCATTGGAACAAAAGCAATGGCTAAAGGAAACCCGATAGTCAATAGTCCTGGAAGCATCATTTCTCTTAAAGATGCCTTTGTAGAAATAGCCACACACTTATCGTATTCTGGTTTTCCTGTTCCTTCCATTATCCCTGGAATCTCCCTAAACTGACGTCTTACTTCTTCAACCATTTCCATGGCCGCTTTACCAACAGCATTCATTGCCAAGGCAGAGAATACAACTGGCACCATACCTCCAACAAATAACATGGCTAAAACTGGTGCTTTAAATATGTTTATTCCGTCAATTCCTGTAAAGGTTACATAGGCTGCAAAAAGTGCCAATGATGTAAGTGCCGCAGAAGCGATTGCAAAACCTTTTCCTGTTGCAGCAGTTGTATTACCAACTGAATCTAATATATCTGTACGTTCTCTTACAATTGGATCTTGTTCACTCATTTCAGCTATTCCACCTGCATTATCAGATATGGGTCCAAAAGCATCAATTGCCAATTGCATGGCCGTTGTTGCCATCATTGCCGATGCTGCCAATGCCACACCATAAAATCCTGCAAAGGCATATGAAGTCCAAATTGCCCCAGCAAATAACAATACTGATGGGAATGTAGAAATCATCCCTGTTGCTAAACCTGCAATAATATTTGTACCCGCTCCTGTACTGGATTGCTGAACTATTTTTAAAATTGGGCTTTTACCCAATCCTGTATAATATTCTGTTACGGCAGAAATTGCTCCACCAACAATTAAACCTACTAACGTTGCATAAAACACACGCATAGAAGATATTTCTTGTAATCCTTCTCCAAAGAAATTCATCTGCATTGTTTCAGGAAGCATATAACACACTAAAAAGTAACATGCTATTGCCACCAATACTATAGATATCCAGTTACCACGATTTAAAGCTCCCATAACCTGAGATTCTTTTGCATCGTTGCTGCTTATTTTAACAAGCAGTGTCCCCAATATAGAAATAATGATTCCTACGCCAGCTATGGACATTGGCAATAAAATAGGCCCAATACCGCCAAAAGCATCTTGGATGGCACCACCCATATCTTTAATGATATAGTTTCCTAAAACCATTGCCGCTAAAACTGTTGCAACATAAGAACCAAATAAATCCGCTCCCATACCCGCAACGTCACCAACATTATCTCCTACGTTATCTGCAATTGTTGCAGGGTTACGTGGGTCATCTTCTGGAATACCAGCTTCTATCTTACCTACCAAATCCGCTCCCACATCTGCTGCTTTGGTGTAGATTCCTCCACCAACTCTGGCAAATAAGGCAATAGACTCTGCTCCAAGTGAGAAACCAGCAAGTGTTTCCAATACTATTGTCATATCAGCGGTTGAAGTCCAAACGCCTCCCATAAAATAATTAAAGAAAAATATGAAGAATGCTGTAAGTCCTAAAACGGCCAAACCTGCAACTCCAAGACCCATTACCGTACCACCACCAAAAGAAATCTTAAGTGCATTTGGTAAACTTGTACGAGCAGCCTGTGTTGTTCTTACATTGGTTTTGGTTGCTATTTTCATTCCCATGTTTCCTGCCAAAGCAGAAAAGACAGCTCCAAAAATAAAAGCCACTACAATAAGCCAATGTGTTGTTGGCACTAGAAAAGAAACTATAGCAAGCAATACACTTACAATAACAACAAATACTGCTAAAAGTTTATATTCTGCATTTAAGAAAGCCAAGGCCCCTTCATAGATATGATCTGAAATTTCTTTCATTTTACCATCTCCCGCATCTTGCTTCATTACCCAAGATTTCTTAACGAGCATATAAATAAGTCCTAAAGCTGCCATTGCAATTGGCATATAAATCATCATTGATTCCATAAATTCTTTTTGTTGAATATTTTAGATGGGCAAAAGTAGTAAAATCAAACAAAATAAAAAAAGCAATGTTAAGTATTAAACATTGCTTTTTTATATCTTAAAAAACTTATAATTATTTAATGCTTACTTCATTGGTAGGTATATCACTATTCATAAAACGTTGCGTACATTTTACAACAATATCTTTGGCTTCATTTACATCTCCCCAACCGCCAACATCAACCTTTTTCTTTTCCAAATCTTTGTATACCTTAAAGAAATGTTCTATTTCCTTAAGAAGGTGAGGATTCAATTCATTAAGGTCATTGATCTTGTTCCATATTGGATCTGATACCGGAACACATATTATTTTTTCATCCGGCCCCTTTTCATCTGTCATATGGAAAACACCAATTGGCTTCACTTCCATAACACAACCGGGGAAAGTAGGCTCGGTCACTAAAACTAAAACATCCAATGGATCCCCGTCCAATGCCAAAGTTTCTGGAACAAAACCATAATCTGCAGGGTACATCATAGAAGAAAATATCATTCTATCATAACGAACTTTCTTTAGTTTAAAATCATATTCGTACTTGTTTCTACTTCCCTTTGGTATTTCTATAAGGACATCAAAAGACGTTATTTCTTTACTGCTCATGGTTTATTATAGTATTAACGTTGTATAAAATTTTGTTTTATTTCATTTTTAAGACCTGTATTTCATCAAGCACTTCAATATAAAAAAGAATAAAACCCACTGGTGGGTTAAAAACTAAAACCAAATGAGCCAGTTACACTAAATGGTCTTGCATTGGGGTTTTCTAAATAGTTTCCTCTAAAATTAAAATCTAACCTAAATATCTTGAAAATATTACCCACTCCAAAGGAATACTCCCAATAAATTTTGTCTTTTGGTGAAAGCAATGGAATATTTGTTGGGCTGTTCAATAATCTATTTCCTTCTGATAAATCCCCCCAAACACCTCTCAGTCCAATTATTTCCCTCAGATTCCAATTGCGCATAAATGGTATTCTAGAAAAAAGTCTTCCGTTAAAATTCTGTTCCAAATGCACTGCGGCATAAGTATCGGTCACAAACTCATAGAAATCCAGGTTGGGAAATGTTTTATATATAGTAAAAAGTGTTTGGTTTCCGGGTATAACATTCAATAGGCCCAAGGGTACTTCCCCAAAAGTCTTACCCAACTCAATCGTTGTGTTCAACCTACCTACTCCGCCAATTTGCCATGGCTGAGTATATGAAAATTGAAGTCTTTCATAATCAAAATCACTTTCCAGAAACCCTTCATATCCTTTGGTATAACTTAATAACAACGTGCTATAATTATTATTGATACTGTACCGTTCCACACCGTAGCCCGTAGTCCTCTTCCCTGGTGTATAAACTAAAGACGTATTGATGGTAAACTGCTTTATTTCTGATGAGATACCAGTAAGAGATTCAGCATCCAGATAATCCAGACTAAAAGCATCTGGCAGCGCCGAGCTTAAAGTTCTAAGAGAAGACCCCAATCTAATTCTAAAATTGGTCACTGGCTCCATTTCAACAGAGAATGCTGTAAGATCAATATTGGTCAAGCGATCATTTGAACCTACAGTAACCACAGAAGAAGAGGCTATGCTTCTCCCCAACACATCATTAGTGGTGGTTAAGTTAAGGCCCATTTGCTCCACATCTTTTCTATGGCCCCCAGAGATGATCAACCTTGTTTTTCTATCTAACAACCATTTGGCAGAAAACCCATGCTTTATTTTTTGGTCATCAAAACCATAAGCCATATACCCTTCTAACCGCCATGGGTCATTTTGCCCAAAAAAAGTTCTTGCCCCAGCCCTTAAACGTACTCCCTCTGCATTGTTATAGCCAAATACACTATAAATATTACCAAGGTCAACGTTCCATTTATTAACCTCTACATAACCTGAACCCAAAATACTCACAATATTATAAAAGGTGTTGAACTTGGGCACTGTTCTCAATGTATCCAATAATTTGTATATCCCCTGCTCGTCTTTGTTTAGACTTTCCAACCTACTATTTTTCCAAAAAATGCTGTCCCTGTTCCTGACCAAAGCATCAAAAGGGTCCGTTTGATTTTTATAAAATTTTTCTGGTTTTAGAATATCAAATTTATAATTATCATATACTGTGGTACGCTTGCCGTACAATCCTTTTGTTTTTTCCTTTTTGCTATAACTGAAATCACTGAGCATATAATCTCGTTTCAATAGAAAAACGGAATCGTTCACCACATCAAAATCTTGTTCTATATAAATTTCTTTCACCCAGTTGATGTTGGCGCTTTTAGTGACTTCAAGATTTATTTTTTTGATGGCAAAAGTCGAGTCGTTCACCCAAAAATCACCTTTAAATGTGAGTTCGTTTTTCCTTCTTGGGTAATAGATAATATTGTAGCACCATTTATTATCTATATATGTACTGTCTGAAAGCACATAATTATAGGTATCTATTCCTGTTCTTGATAGTGGGCTGGTAAAACTTTTATCAAAAAACTTAAGATAATTGTCATAAATATCATAGTCAGAATACAAATCCTCTACAAAAGCAATAATAGCTTGATTGTTATTAAAACCTGAATTTTTGCTTCCAAGAACATCTTCTTTCTTTTTAGCTATTACATTGTTCCCGTACACTTTGGAAAAGGTTTCATTTAAAAAAATCGGTAAATAGGTTTTCCCTGTAATGCGAGAAGTGTCCAAATCATTAAAAATGAACTCCATTCCCTTAAAAATCTTTTTTTGCATTAAAGCGCTATCAATGGAATTAAGGTCAAACTCTATTTTTTCATATTTATCATATTGATATTGCTTAAACTTATGAACTCCATTGACCCTTTTCTTGGTCCAAATTTTCTTTAAAATATCTATTGCCAGATTATTTTTCTTAGACTGTTTTCCCACATAAATTACAACCTCATCTAATTCCTCATTAGATTCCTCCAGCACAATATTCATATTGTAATTTACCTTCGACGAGAGCGGGATTTCTTGCGTGGCATATCCAATAAAGGAAACAACCAAAGTTTGATAGTTATTAAAAGATTCCATATAAAACCTGCCATTATCATTGGTTATGGTTCCTTCATAAGAATCTTTGAACAAAACATTGGCAAAGGCCACAGGCTCACCTAATTCATCCACGACCATACCACTTACTTTAGTCTGGGAAATGGTATAACAAGTGAAAAATAAAAACAAAGGGAAAATAATTTTTTTCATTAGCTCATACATATTAACCCACAACTCTTAAAAGAGGTTGTGTATATAACGCAATAATTTAGGTTTGGTGTTAATATGCTATCGAATAATATATGTTTTAAAAAAATAAAGCTTCATCAACTTTTTGTCAATGAAGCTAAGATCGTTTTACAAAATAATATGTTTTATTTATATAACACTTTTTTAACAGCTTTGATTACATCTTTATGGTTGGGCAACCATTCTGCCAATAAAACTGGAGAATAAGGGGTTGGTGTATCTGCTGTATTTATTTTTATAATTGGCGCATCTAAATAATCAAACGCTTGTGACTGTACTTGGTATGTGATTTCTGTTGCCACATTACCAAAGGGCCAAGCTTCTTCTAAAATAACCAATCTATTTGTTTTCTTAACTGAGTTCAAAATAGTCTCATGATCCATAGGTCTTACCGTACGCAAATCTATAATCTCACAGGTAATACCTTCTTTCTCCAATTCAACCGCCGCTTTGGATGCTTCTTTTATAATTTTCCCAAAGGATACAATAGTTACATCATTCCCTTCTCTTATAACATCTGCAACTCCCAATGGAATGATATAATCTCCTTCTGGCACCTCTCCTTTATCACCATACATTTGTTCAGACTCCATAAAAATCACTGGATCATCATCTCTAATCGCAGCTTTTAACAAGCCTTTTGCATCTTTGGGGTTTGATGGTACGACTACTTTTAATCCTGGACAATTGGCAAACCAGCTTTCAAAAGCTTGTGAGTGTGTAGCTCCTAATTGACCCGCAGATCCCGTTGGACCCCTAAATACAATAGGGCAATTAAACTGACCTCCAGACATTTGTCTTATTTTTGCGGCATTATTTATAATTTGATCAATACCTACCAAAGCAAAATTAAAAGTCATAAATTCTACAATAGGTCTGTTACCATTCATTGCAGAACCTACAGCTATTCCTGAAAACCCAAGCTCAGAAATAGGGGTATCCATTACACGTTCTGGTCCAAACTCATCCAACATTCCCTTAGAAGCTTTATAAGCACCATTGTATTCGGCAACTTCTTCTCCCATTAGATATACGGTGTCGTCATTTCTCATCTCTTCTGACATTGCCTCGCATATGGCTTGCCTAAACTGTAATGTTTTCATTTAATATGGAATATTTACTATTATTTTCTTTACCCAAAACCGCAAGCAAAAATAAGGAATTAATATGGCAAATAATAGTGCTCCAAAAATTAAAAAAACAAGAAATTTATTATGCGTGCATAATAAATTTGAAAATTAATGGTTATCTTAGCCAAGACTTATTAAAACGTAAATAAATGAAGATTTTAGTTTGCATCAGTAGTGTACCAGATACTACTTCAAAAATAAATTTCACGGAAAATGACACTAAATTTGACACCAACGGCGTGCAATTTGTCATTAATCCATACGATGAATTTGGACTTACCCGAGCCATGTGGTTCAAAGAAAAGCAAGGAGCCACAGTTCACGTAGCCACAGTTGGGCCAGCATCTACAGAACCAACCATAAGAAAAACATTGGCCATTGGTGCTGATGAAGCCATTAGAGTCAATGCAGAACCTACAGATGGGCTTTTTGTAGCACAACAATTGGCCGAAGTGGTTAAAAATGGAGCTTATGACCTAATCATTGCTGGCAGGGAATCCATTGATTATAACGGGGGAATGGTTCCTGGCATTATGTCTTCCATTTTGGATATGAACTTTGTAAATACATGTATCGGTTTAGAAGTTGATGGAAACAATGCAACTGCCATTAGAGAAATTGATGGCGGAAAAGAAACAGTAAGCACATCTTTACCTCTTATCATAGGTGGTCAAAAAGGATTGGTGCAAGAAAGTGATCTTAAAATTCCAAACATGAGGGGTATTATGATGGCGAGACAAAAGAAACTCAATGTCGTAGAGCCAATTGATGCAGTACAAGCAACCATAGACACCAAATTTGAAAAACCAGCACCAAAAGGAGCGGTTAAATTGATAGATGCAAATAATATAGATGAATTAATTAGCCTTTTGCACAATGAGGCGAAAGTGATTTAAATAAAAAAATATGGCAGTTTTAATATATACAGAATCCGAAAACGGGAAATTTAAAAAGAATGCCTTTGAAGTGGCATCATATGCCTTTGAAGTGGCCAAACAAATGGGTGCTACAGTTACGGCAGTATCTTTCAATGCAGAAAACAATGATGAATTGGGCACTTATGGCGTTTCCAAAGTGTTAAACATATCAAACAGTACGCTCAACACATTCAACGCAAAAGCTTATGCGAAAACAATTTTTCAAGCAGCAGAAAAAGAAGGTGCAACAGTTATTATTTTAAGTTCTAGCACCAACTCAAAATATATAGCACCACTTTTAAGTGGCAGTCTAAAAGCTGGTTATGTACCCAATGTTGTTACCGCTCCAGAAAGCACAAGTCCATTTATGGTAAAAAGAACCGCTTTTAGCAATAAAGGTTTTGCATACACCCAAATAAATACAGACACAAAAATTATTGGCGTATCCAATAATGCTTATGGAATTTTTGAAAATAAGGTGGATACAACTACAGAAGATTTTAGTCCATCAGTAAGTGATGTAGATTTTTTAGTTAAATCCACAGAAATAGATAAAGCAGCTGGAAAAGTAACCATAGCCGATGCGGAAATTGTTGTTTCTGGTGGTCGAGGACTTAAAGGTCCTGAAAACTGGGGGATGATAGAAGAATTGGCAGATGTACTAGGTGCTGCAACCGCATGTTCCAAGCCTGTTTCTGATATGGGTTGGAGGCCTCATGGTGAACATGTAGGGCAAACAGGAAAGCCAGTTGCAAGTAATCTTTATATTGCCATTGGAATTTCTGGAGCCATTCAGCATTTGGCCGGAATCAATGCTTCTAAGGTGAAAGTTGTTATAAATACTGACCCTGAAGCTCCTTTTTTTAAAGCTGCTGATTACGGAGTTGTTGGTGATGCTTTTGAAGTTGTTCCTGAACTCATAGAAAAATTAAAAGAATTTAAAGCTCAAAACACTTAATTTTTGTTAATTTGTGTCCTTAAAGGGCTGTTTAAATATTTGGGCTACCCTTTTATTTAAACAGCCTTTCTTAGTTTAAAAAAATATATGAGTTTAGTAAGATTAAAAATAAAGGGAATATCCTATAGCCAAACACAGAATGGCGCTTATGCCCTAATATTAAATGAAGTTGAGGGTGATCGAAAACTTCCCATTGTCATTGGTGCTTTTGAGGCTCAATCCATTGCTATAGCTTTGGAAAAAGAAATTAAGCCTCCAAGACCTTTGACACATGACCTCTTTAAGAATTTTGCCGACCGATTTGATATTGTTGTAAAACAAGTTATTATCCATAAATTGGTAGATGGCGTTTTCTATTCCAGTATCATTTGTGAACGAGATAAGATTGAAGAAATTATTGATGCTAGAACAAGTGATGCCATTGCTCTGGCTCTTCGTTTTAATGCACCTATTTTCACGTATAAAACTATTCTTGATAAAGCTGGAATATTCTTAAAATTTTCATCAAAAGAAAAAAACAAAGAAGATAGTGACGATAGCATTATTGTAGATGAAATTTTGCAAGAGGGCGGCGAAACAGTAGAAATAGACACAGGAGATGCCTACAAAGAGCTTACAGTTGAGGAATTACACAAAGAGTTGCACAAAGCAGTCGCTAATGAAAATTATGAAAAAGCAGCGCAACTAAGGGACGAAATATCCAAGCGTAAATAACCAATCTACATTTTATGAAAATAGGACTTTGGGTTTCTTTTCTACTATTGTTATCCTTTCCATTAGTTGCACAAGAAAATGTTTTGGTAAATACGCTACAAACTGTAGTTGAAACTACTACTATAAATGACATTACAATACCAACCAACACTCCTCAAGCAGTTCCTAGTGAAGGGTTTTCCTCAAACAGTTTGGGGCGTGGGATTATAGGTATGGCCGCACTTATTTTAATTTCCTTTTTATTTAGCACCAACCGTAAAGCCATTAATTGGAAAACAGTAGGCATAGGCTTAACCATACAACTTATCATTGCCATTGGGGTACTCAAAGTAAATTTTGTTAAGGTGGTTTTTGAATGGATTGGTCAGAAGTTTGTCAACTTATTGGAATACACTAGGGCAGGGAGCCAATTCTTGTTTGAAGGACTAGTAGTGGATATGGATACCTTTGGGTTCATATTTGCCTTTCAAGTCCTTCCCACAATTATTTTCTTTTCTGCCCTTACCTCTGTATTGTATTATTTAGGAGTTATTCAATTTATTGTAAAAGGGTTGGCTTGGTTACTTACAAAATCATTGGGGATATCTGGCGCAGAGAGTTTA
Organism: uncultured Flavobacteriaceae bacterium; assembly: GCA_964398035.1. Taxonomy (GTDB): domain Bacteria; phylum Bacteroidota; class Bacteroidia; order Flavobacteriales; family Flavobacteriaceae; genus Saonia. The sequence continues at coordinate 13,806 of CAYNLI010000002.1, forward strand.
AGCATTGCTGGGAATATCTTTTTAGGCCAGACAGAAGCGCCACTACTTATCAAAGCCTATTTGGAAAAAATGAACAAATCCGAAATTCTATTAGTCATGATAGGCGGCATGGCAACTGTAGCTGGGGCAGTTCTAGCAGCATATATAGGATTTTTGGGAGGAAACGACCCTGTTTTACGGTTGATTTTCGCAAAACACCTATTGGCCGCATCCGTAATGGCTGCACCAGGAGCTATAGTTGTTTCAAAAATTTTATACCCACAAACCGAAGCCATTAATACCGAAGTAAATGTGTCTTCCGAAAAAATTGGCGCAAATATTTTAGATGCCATAGCAAATGGTACAACTGAAGGACTTAAACTAGCTGTAAACGTAGGTGCAATGCTTCTTGTTTTTGTAGCCTTTATTGCAATGATTAATGGGGTTTTAGGAAGTGTCGGTGATTTTACAAATCTAAATTCATGGATTTCCAACCATTCTCCATATGACTCCTTTTCATTAGAAGCCATCTTAGGCACCATCTTTGCACCCCTAATGTGGCTTATAGGTGTTGCAAAAGAAGATGTTATGCTTATGGGCCAACTCTTGGGAATTAAATTGGCTGCAAGTGAGTTTATTGGATACATTCAATTGGCTGAGTTAAAAAACATGGCCAATGGCTCACATTTAACATACAATAAATCCATCATCATGGCCACCTATATGCTTTGTGGTTTTGCAAACTTTGCATCCATAGGCATACAGATAGGCGGTATAGGTTCTTTAGCTCCAGGGCAACGAAAAACGCTATCAAAATTTGGCATGAAAGCCGTTTTGGGCGGTTCTTTGGCCTCTTTACTTTCTGCTACTATAGCAGGGATGATTTTAGGGTAGTTCCGTTAATAACGTTTTGATAAATTTATATTGAAGCATACTTTGTTTGCAATGGTTTTTTATACTTTCGTTTTCTAGAAATCCAAGCAGGAAAATGAAGCAATATCACGACTTACTACAACATGTTCTTAATAACGGCAATCAAAAAGAAGACCGTACAGGTACAGGTACGATAAGTGTTTTTGGGCATCAAATGAGGTTTGACCTTAGCGAAGGCTTCCCTATGGTCACCACTAAAAAATTACATTTAAAGTCTATTGTTCATGAACTATTGTGGTTTTTAAAAGGGGATACCAATATTGGTTATTTACAAGAAAACGGGGTACGAATTTGGAATGAATGGGCAGACGAGAATGGTGATCTGGGACCTGTCTATGGACATCAATGGCGCAATTGGAACAATGAGGGAATAGACCAGATCAAAGAAGTTATCCATAGCCTAAAAAACAATCCCAACAGCAGAAGAATGCTGGTCACGGCATGGAACCCCAGTGTTTTGCCCAACACCTCAGTTTCTTTCTCAGAAAATGTAGCGAATGGAAAAGCGGCTTTACCACCTTGCCATGCCTTTTTTCAATTCTATGTTGCAGACGGCAAACTTTCCTGTCAATTGTACCAACGCAGTGCGGACATATTTTTAGGAGTTCCTTTCAATATTGCTTCTTATGCATTGTTTACCCTCATGATAGCGCAGGTTTGTGGTTATAAAGCTGGGGAATTTATTCACACTTTTGGTGATGCACATATATACAACAACCATATGGAGCAGGTAGAACTGCAATTAAGTCGTGAATTGCGCCCTTTGCCAAAAATGACCATCAACCCAGAAGTAAAAAGCATCTTTGATTTTACGTTTGAAGATTTTACTTTAGAAGGCTATAACCCACATCCCCATATAAAAGGAATGGTTGCTATATAAAAGCACTTCCACATTTTTATTTATACCCTATACTTATAATTAAGCGCAAAAAATAGTTTTTAAAGCCAGTTCCATCTCATTATTGTCAATATAAGTTTTTGCCAGCTTATGAATTTCAGCAATCTGTAATGCCTCATTAGGAGTATTTATAATTACCCTTAGGGTTGGGCTTTTTTTATATACCATTACTTCCTCATTTGTGGGCAGCTGTTCACAATTTCCAAGTCTACCGATATTGTTACCAGACAGTATATCAGAATTAAACACATGCTTTGGTAATTGATCCACACCAATACCTTTAGTAAAAATAGGCTTAGGAATTTCAAATAATGATTGATCTGTTACTCTTGTATACAGACTTCCTCCCATTCGGGCTACTAAATCTAATTTTTCAGTATCCAATTTTCCGTTTTTGCCTAAATATTTATTATTGATATGAATATTAACGACTCTAGAAACAACAAGGTTTCCTGCCCCTCCTTGATTCCCTAATTCAATAATATTTTCCACAACACATTCGAAAGAAACTGGAGATTCTGCAACTCTAGGAGGTTTTACCATTATAGAATTTACTTCTGTTAACCCCGCTTTTTCAAATTCGTTAACATCCTTTCCGTATTCGGTACTAGACAATGACATTTGTTCTACAATCGGATAGTTGACAATGTTTATTACAACTTCTTTGGTTGCTTTTACATTTGCCAACGTGTGTTTTATGGTATTATCTCTAACTCTTCTTGCAGGTGAAAAAATCAATATTGGAGGGTTTGCACTAAAAACATTAAAAAAACTAAATGGACTTAAATTAACGTTACCTTTAATATCAACAGTACTTGCAAAAGCAATTGGTCTTGGCGCAACAGCCGTTAATAATATCTGATGTAACTCAGAAATTGAAATTGAATTTGGATCTATAGATGTGATGTTTTTCATTTCAAATAATTTTATTTTGTAGGTAATAATTTTGACCTCACTTCACCAAATCCAATTCTAATTCCATCTTTTTCACAATAACCTCTCATAATAACTGTGTCGTTATCTTTAATGAATTTCCGTTCTCCACCTTCTTCTAATTTCACAGTTTGTTTTCCTCCCCAAGAAAGCTCCAACATTGAACCATAAGAATTTTTATCCTTCCCACTTATAGTTCCAGACGCCATCAAATCTCCCACTTTTACATTACACCCATTAACAGTATGGTGCGCCAATTGTTGTGATATATTCCAATACATATATTTAAAATTGGATTTGCTCACAACTGTTTCTTTACAATTTTCAGGTTGGATTGCCACTTCTAAATTAATGTCATAATTTTTTAACCCTTCATATTCCAGGTAAGAAAGAACTTGTGGATCCTGCTCTGGACCTTTCATTTTAAAAGGTTCTAATGCTTCCATCGTAACAATCCATGGAGAAATTGAAGAACCAAAGTTTTTTGCTAAAAAGGGACCTAAAGGAATGTATTCCCATTTTTGAATATCTCTTGCAGACCAGTCATTAAACAATACTTGTCCAAAAATATATTCTTCAGCATTTGTTGTACTTATAGACTCTCCTAATTCTGTCTTTTTACCAATAACAAAACCCATTTCCAATTCAAAATCTATTCTTGCAGATGCTTGAAAAACTGGTGCTTTATGATTTGGCAATAACACTTGTCCTTTTGGTCTATGAATATTAACCCCGCTCAACACAATTGAAGATGCTCTGCCGTGATATCCAACTGGAAGGTGTTTCCAGTTTGGCAATAATGCATTCTCTGGGTCACGAAACATCATGCCAACATTAGTCGCATGTTCAATACTTGAATAAAAATCCGTATAATCGCCAATCTCTATTGGCATGTGCATTATAACTTCATTTTGTTTCAATAACGCATTTTCATTTTGTCTTAAAACAGAAGCTTGATCACATAATTCTTGCTGAATCATTTGACGGATTTTTGTCGTTTTGTCTTTTCCTAACGCAATAAAATCATTTAAAGCTTCCTTTTCTAAAACTGAACTATCAAAGTCTATGTTTTTAAACACACCGGCTTTTTCAACAATTGTCAAGTCTAATACTTGGTTTCCGATTGCAATTCCTACGCGTTGATTTTTCATTTTTGTTGAAAAAATTCCAAAAGGAATATTGTATATCGTAAAATCTGAATTATTTGGAATGTGCACCCAAGTTTTCATAATCAATAGTTTTTAATTTTTATACCGTTAAGGTGTGTTTTTGGAAATTAAATTTATACCATCCTCGATAAGTTTATTAAATTTTTTCATCTCTAATAGTCCAATTAAGTGATGATATACTTTAGATTCAATATTAGTATTTGAATCAAACAGTAGCTCATACATTTCTAATAATATTAGCCAATCATTAGAGTAATTTTGTTCAATACTGTCATAAATTTCTGATAGCTTTTGAATTTCAATATTTTTACTTTCGCGAACATTTCGAACTTCTTGATACAACAGATACAACTCTTTTTCTGAATTCGAATATACAAGTTTATGTGTTTTCTCTTCTGAAACCTTAAAAACTTCTTCGAATGATTCTGGTGAAGCTGGACCAGAAAAAGCAGATATAATCTCTTTTCCAATTGCCATGTCATATACACCCCATTCTGGCTGAAACAATGTTTTGTTTTTATAGGTAACTGTACACTCTTCAAAAGAAATAAGTATTATTTTTCCTTGTAAATCTCTAATTCCTGTAATTATTTTTCCTTCAACTTTTACACCGCCTTCAAACAACAGTCTTACCTTTTTACCTTCATATATTCCGTAGGCTTCTAAGTCGGTTGGCGACATATTTTCAATTGCCAAATTAATTCCTTCTAACTTTCCAATAGGACTTCCAAATCCTTCATCATGATAATCTGTTCCGTGACCAATTAGTTCTTTATCTCTAGATGCTAGTGCCGTTTTTCCAATCGTTTGTATATAAATCGGTCTTTTTTTTTGGCTGTAAACCGCTGTAAAAACTCCTGATATTTGAATACCAGTACTCAATTCAATAGTACCTAAACTTTTGGATTTTATTAGTTTCTCAACTCCCGACAATCCTCCCTTTCTTAATGCCATTTTATTGGCAAATTTCTCAAGAACATAACTTAAATGAGCAAAATTAGGCGTTACAAATAACTGAGGTTGTGGCTTGGTAATATCAAAATTGACTTCGGACGCGCTCAAAGTATACGGAAGTTTTTCTACAGCATTTTTTAAACACAATTCGCTTTCTCCAATTGAAGATAATAATCCTGCACCATAAATTTTTGGACTTTCAAGCTTCCCTATTAAACCATACTCAACAGTCCACCAATGCAAATTTCGAATTTGAGCCATTTCAGAAAGTTTTCCCATATTTTTCTGAACGCTATTCACTTTTTCCATTGCTTTTTCAATCGATTCAGAAGAAGAGTTTGGGTCTTCCTTTAAGATTGATAAATGCCTAACGGCTTCATATAATTCATTGTCTTTTGCTGATGAAATGGCCTTGCTTCCAATTTCACCAAACCTTCGAAGATATTCTGCATATTCTGGACTTGCAATAATAGGAGCATGTCCCGCAGCCTCATGAATAATATCTGGTGCTGGAGTATATTTAATATGCTCAATTGTTCTAATATCAGAGGCAATTACCAAGACATTATAAGCTTGAAACTCCATAAATGCATTTGGAGGAATAAAGCCATCGACAGAAACTGCTGCCCAACCTATATCTTTTAAGATACGGTTCATTCCTTCCATTTTGGGGATATTATCAATTGATATTCCCGTTTTTCTTAGTCCATCTACATAATAACTGTGAGCCGTTCTTTTAAGGCAATCAATATTCAATCTCATAACGTAGCGCCACACTGCCTGATTTTGAGCTGTATATTCCTCATACGGTTGCTTCACAATAAACTTATGTAAATGTTTTGGCAATCGCTTCGTTATGCTGTTTAACTTAGGTTGGTACTTAGGATTTTCCTGCATTTATTTTTGAAATGGCTTTTATAAAGTCCCTCTATTTTCTTGCTCTCTTTCAATTGCTTCAAAAAGTGCCTTAAAGTTACCTTTCCCAAATGACTTAGCCCCTTTTCGTTGAATAATTTCAAAAAACATAGTTGGACGATCAACTACTGGCTTTGTAAACAATTGCAATAAATAACCTTCTTCATCCCTATCAATTAAAATTCCGTGCTTTTTAAGCACTTCAACATCTTCATCAATATCACCTACGCGTTCTAAAAGATCGTCATAATAATTTTCAGGAACATATAAAAACTCAACTCCACGATCTCTCATTTGCGAAACAGTTTCTACAATATTGTCTGTTGCTACAGCAATATGTTGTACGCCCGAGCCATTGTAAAAATCTAAATATTCTTCTATTTGTGATTTTTTTACGCCAATAGCAGGTTCATTTATCGGAAATTTCACTCTCCCATTTCCATTGCTCATCACTTTACTCATTAGCGCTGTGTATTCAGTTGAAATATCATTATCATCAAAAGAAATAATTTGTGCAAAGCCCATTACTTCTGCATAAAATTTGCACCATTTATTCATTTCATTCCAATTCACATTTCCAACCATATGGTCGATAAATTTCAATCCAACATCTTTTGGATTGTAATGTGTCTCCCATTTTTTATACCCTGGCAAAAAGACTCCATTATAATTTTTTCGTTCAACAAATATGTGCACAGTTTCTCCATAAGTATAAATTCCTGAACGAATAACATGACCGTTTACATCTTCCTCTCTTGTTGGCTCCATAAAAGGTTTTGCCCCTCTTTTAGTTGTTTCTTCAAAAGCATTGACAGCATCATCTACCCAAAGAGCTATAACTTTTACGCCATCTCCATGTTTGTTAATATGTTCATTGATTACGCCGTCTTTTTCTAACGATGTTGTTAAAACCAACCGAACTTTATCTTGCTTCAACACGTATGAAACTTTGTTTTTCGCCCCGGTTTCTAACCCAGAAAAAGCTTCAGATTGAAAACCAAATGCAGTTTTATAAAAATGTGCGCTTTGTTTTGCATTTCCTACGTATAACTCAACATAGTCAGTTCCTAATAATGGCAAAAAATCGTCTGCATCATCAAACATTTTTTTAAGTCCATATTCTGTATTTTGTAAATTTTGTAAATTTTTTATTTCTGTTGACATGTTTTCATCTTTTTGAAATTGTGAATTAAAGAATCCACGATTTATAATAATTTCCAACTTGTAATTTTAACGCTTCTTCGGTAATTGACATTGGTCTAAAAGGATCGATCATTACAGCTAATTCTTGAGTTTCCGTTTTACCAATACTTCGCTCGATCGTCCCTGGGTGCGGACCGTGTGGCACACCTCCTGGATGTAATGTTATTTGCCCTTTTTCAACATTATTTCTACTCATAAAATCACCATCTACATAATATAATATTTCTTCAGAATCTATATTGCTATGATGATATGGCGCAGGAATTGATTTTGGGTGATAATCATACATTCGTGGCACAAAACTACACACAACAAAACCAGCAGACTCCCATTGTTGGTGGATTGGGGGTGGCATATGTATACGCCCAGTTATGGGTTCAAAATCATGAATAGAGAATGCATACGGATAATGAAAACCATCCCAACCCACAAGATCAAAAGGGTGATTATTATATACATACTCCCACATATTTCCTTGTTTCTTGATTTTCACAAGAAACTCTCCTTTTTCATCATGGGTTTCTAAATTCTTAGGCAATCGCATATCTCTTTCACAAAAAGGAGAATGTTCTAATAATTGCCCAAAGTTATTACGGTATCTTTTAGGGGTTACTATAGGCTGAAAAGATTCTACATATAAAATTCTATTATCCTTTGTGTCAAAATCCATTTGGTATATAACTCCTTTTGGAATTATCAAATAATCACCATATTTAAAAGGAATATTACCATAATTTGTTCTTAAAATACCTGAACCAATATGAATAAATAACATTTCATCAGCATCACCATTCTTATAAAAATAATCTTCAGAAAATGTTTTAGGCGCGGCCAAACCAATATGTAAATCGTTATTTACAAACAAGGTTTTTCTGCTCGTTAAATAATCATTCTCTGGTTTTAGTGAAAACCCTTTAAAACTTAACGCTTTCATATTCTTATCTATACCAATTTTTGGCATTATAGAACCTTTATCAATAATTTCTGTAACTACCGTTGGCGGATGAATATGGTATAACAATGATGACATACCTGCAAAACCGGCCGTTCCAAATAATTCTTCTTGGTACAAGCCTCCTGATGGATTCTTAAATACGGTATGCCTTTTCTTTGGAATTTTTCCTAATGTATGATATCTTGGCATAATTACTTTTTTTTAAATAGATAGTGGTACTTGCATTTTATTTACGCTAACTCTTAACAAACCTTATTAGGTTATTTCTACACAAACTATAGAAGCATTAAACAGACTAATTTTTTTTATAGCATTCACCAAGGCAGTATTTGCTTCTCTGTTCCCAATTGTTATTCTCACTTTATTTATAGCTCCAAAATTATCTACAGGTCTAACAGAAATGCCTTTTTGCTCTAAAAAAGCAATAAATTCAGCACTTGAAATTGGTGGTTTTATTAAAAAAAAATTTGCTTGTGATGGATAATATTGAATATTCATCTCTTTAAACTTACCCTCCATAAAAGTACGCTCTTCACTTATTGTAGCAATAGTTCGGTCAATAAATTTCTTATCTTTTAATGCTGCAATAGCACCTTCAAGAGCTGGCAAGGAAATTAAAAAAGGTTTGCAAAGTTGTCGTAAATATGTAGCAACTTCTACATCCATATATGCATAACCAACACGGAGTGCGGCTAAGCCATAGGTCTTTGAAAAACTATTAACTGCAATTATATTTTTATATTGGGATATATAAGGCAATGCCTGTGTATAATCTTGTGCATCAGCAAAATGCCAGTAAACCTCGTCAAAAACCACGATAACATCTGCTGGAATTTTATGCAACAAGGTCTCTAAGGTTTTTTTAGGTATATAGGTGCCTGTAGGATTATTTGGACTCGTTAAAAATACAATTCGTGTTTTAGGGTTTATAGCATCAATAATGCCCTCAATATTTAATGAATAACTTTCTTCTACTAATGGCACATCAACAATTTTTGCACCTGCCCACCTAGAAAACATTTGGTAAGGCACAAAGCAAGGAGATGAAACAATAACCTCATCCCCTTCCCGTATAAAACCTTTTATTATTAAATCTATAATTTCTGAACCACTATCTGCGCAAATAAATTCATCTACATATAACCTATTTTCATAGTATGCAACTAATGCTTCTCGCAAACGGATATCCGTGGCATCAGGATAAATATGTAATTTATCTAAACTTTTCTTTATTGCAAGTACTGCGGCTGGACAAGGTCCTAATGGATTTTCATTAGAAGAAAGTTTATATCCTTTATTAATGCCAGCACCCAGAGCAATGGTCTTACCGCCTTTATAACCGTTTTCTATTTTTAAAAAAGCTTTAAATACAGAACTTATATTTTTTTCTTGCTTCATTAAATTTTGTATTCTGCTCAAAATTTAGCTATGAGCATATAGAACAAAATTAAAGTAATTCTAAAAAATTAAATTTATATTTGCTTGAATAGATTAAAAATCTAGACTTTTATTCTAAAAATAACATGATTAATGTAATTTTATTCTATTATGCATTTACTTATATAGCTTTCAACAAAAAAAATACATGAAAAACAAACTAGATAAAACAGATCTTAAAATTTTAGATATTTTACAAAAAGATTGCAGAATTACCACCAAAAAATTAGCTGAAAAATTAAACCTATCTACCACTCCTGTTTTTGAGCGAATAAAAAAACTAGAAAAAGAAGGGTATATAAGTAACTATGTTGCCTTACTAAGCGAGCGAAAAATAGGGTTAAAACAAACCATTTTTATAGGCATTACCCTAAAAGGGCATACAAGAAGCTACTTACATAAATTTTTAGAAAAGGTTAATCATTTTCCTGAAGTAATGGAGTGCTATCAGGTCTCTGGTAATTTTGATTATCTTATTAAAATTGTTATAGAAGATATTGATGCCTATGAAACCTTTGTACAAACCAAACTGTCTTTAATTTCTGAGCTCAGAAATGTACATAGTTACATTGCTATTAAAAAAGGGAAACAAACAACCCAATTAAATTTAAAACCTTTAATTAATACCAATTAATACAGTGAACTATAAGGCATCTTCTAATAACAAAACTATACCTCCACTACAGCATTCTCCCAGCCAGCATAATCGTTCCATTGGTAACGATCAGCTTCAGTTTCATTTACATAATTACCATCTACCAAATATTTAAACTCATATAAATTTTCTTTTGGCAAGTTGAACGTTCCTTTGAAAGTACCGTTCTTTAATTTTTTCAACTGACTACCTTCAGAACTCCAATTATTAAAATCACCAACTACTGCTGCTTTTTCTGCACCTTGAGCCGGAACAATAAAAGCAACTTTACAAACTGGTTTTGTCTTAAGCTATTGTTTTGCAATGGACATAATACTTTTTTTTAAAAAATTACAGTACAACCATTAACAAACAAAACATTAACCACGATTTACGATTGTCTTAAAATACTATTTACATTAGCTTGACTTTACAAAAAATACAGGCTATTATTATTAAGATATGCACAAAGATCTTTAATCAAAACTGAACCCTAAATTGACTTATATTTGTCATTAAACGAATAATTCAATGTTCTCCAAAGAGAAAAACAATCCCAAAATAGATTTGGAACAACACGAAATATTGGAACATGCACAATCCAGAATCAAAAAAAAAAGACTGTACCTGCATTTTGTCATTTTCTTGATTGGCTGTGCTTTTTTTATTCTGATTAACAAGACCTTTAAGTACGGAGAAGCATATGATTGGTTTATTTGGTGCATTATCTTTTGGGCATTTTTATTCATTTTACATACATTTAATGCATTTGTGTCCCAAAAATTCATAGGTAATGAATGGGAAAGAAAGCAACGAGAAAAATTGGTGTCCTTGAAGAAACAGAAAATAGCAGAACTACAAAAAGAAATAGAAACTGACTTTCCACTTTCTAACATCAATAAAAAAAAAAGCCTATGAGCAATACTATTACCATAATAGCTGCTGCCGGAGAAAACAATGCACTGGGGAAAGACAACGATTTGCTATGGCACTTACCAGATGATTTTAAACGTTTTAAACAGCTCACAACTGGACATATGATAATCATGGGGCGTAAAACCTTTGAAAGTTTTCCAAAACCCCTACCCAATAGAACCCACATTATAATTACACGAGATAAAACATATACTACCAAATACAAAGAGTGCATAATTGTTAATTCTCTTGAAAGCGCTCTTAAATTAGCCGAAAACGATACAGCCCCATTTATAATTGGTGGTGGTGAAATATATAGCTTAGGAATGGATTTTGCTCACAAAATAGAGCTTACACGAGTGAAACAAGATTTTGAAGCAGATACCTTTTTCCCAGAGATTGATGAGAATATATGGAAATTAATCCACAAAGAGCACCATCCTAAAGATGACAAGCATAAATATGGTTTTTCATATTTAACGTATGAGAGAAGTAAAACCTAAAAATCCAAATAAGTGACTTTCATATTTTGAGTGGCACTTTCAAGAAAAGTTTCTAAAACTTGAGTATTGGTATTGCTATAGAATTGATGGGTTGCTTTTTTTCCTGAAAAGTTCAATAAATTATTTTTCGCCAAAATAGCCTTTGTCTGCTTGGCAACTGCTTCTCCTGAATCAATAATTTTTACATGTTTTGGGAGCAATTCTTTTAAAACGGGCATTAAATATGGATAATGAGTACATCCAAGCACCAGATAATCAATCTCCTCATCTAACATAGGTTGCAAAAATTGATGTAACAACCTTTTGGTTTCTTCAGAATTAACTTTCCCTTCCTCTATTAATGGCACTAAACCAATTCCTTCTCTTTCTAGGATTGTAATACCACTTGCATAGTTTTTAGAAGTCTCATGAAATAAATCACTGGAAAGTGTTCCCTTGGTGGCTAAAACTCCAACCTTTTTGGAATTGGACCTTATAGCTGCCGGTTTAATGGCCGGTTCAATACCAATGAAAGGTACATTGTAGTTTTTTCTTAAATAGGCAATAGCGTTGGTTGTTGCAGTATTACAGGCCACAACTATTAGTTTACTGCCCATTTTTAATAATAGTTCCGTATTTTTTATACTTAACCCTAATATTTCTTCTGTCGATTTTCCCCCATAGGGTGCATTTTTACTATCGGCAAGATAAACAGTGTTCTCATATGGAAGCATCACATTGATTTCTTTCCATATGGAAGTTCCTCCAACACCTGAATCAAAAATACCTATAGGTTTATTTTTCATTTTAATTTTTACCAATATTATAAAAATAAAAAACCGTCTTGAATCAAGACGGTTTTTTTTTCATATATTTTAAAGAAGTTCTTAGAAACCTAATTCTTTCTTTACTTCTGGCAATAAATCTTTTCCCTTAAAAACAATAAGTCCAGTTCCTTGAGTAGCGTCCATTACATAATCAAATCCTTGGGCAGCAGCAACTTTTTCAATAGCTGCTTGTGCTTTTTGTGAAATAGGTGCAAAAAGTTCAGCTTGTTTTTTTTGTATTTCTTGTTGCGCTGCTTGTTGTGCCTCTGCTATAGTTTTATCAAATCCTTGAAGCTCTATAGCTCTTTTATCATTTTCTTCTTTAGACATGGTTGCTGCCTCATTAGAATACTGGGCATATTTATTTTTAAGTTCTGTCATAGAACCCTCAATATCTGCTCTGTACGTTTCACCAAGCTTCTTAATTTCTGCCTGTGCAGAAATCATTTCTGGCATTTCAGTTAACAATTGTGACACATCTATATGTGCAACTTTGCTCTGGGCATTCACAAAACTGGTAGCTGCTACAAATAAAACTATGGCTACAGCAATTTTCTTTACGTTTTTCATGATTTTAAATAAGTGTTAATTGAGTGTTATTATTTTGAGTTACTATTTTTATTAATTAATTGTATCTTTTTCTTGTTTGGTAATTATTTTTCTTTCTTCTAATTTAGCCTTTCTCTTGGCTTCTCTTTCTTCCAACAATTTATTTCTTCTCTCTTCGTACGCTTTTTTACGCTCTTCACGCAATTTTATTTGTTCATCTCTTTTTTCATCCGCTATTTTCGTTCTTGCAACATTAGCTTCTTTAGCTTTGTTCTGCCTATCTTTTATCGCTTCACTTACTACATCTTCTTCCTCTTCTCCTTCTAATCTATCTATACGACTTTTTATATTCTTCTTTTTTGGAGCGCTTATCTTTCTTGTTCTTGCTATTCCTCTTAAAATCAGATCGCTGATATCGTGCCTTTTTTCGGAATACAACATTACAACATCTGCTGATTTATCAAAAATAAAATCATACTTTTTATTTGCGCCAATTTTCTGTACTTCATTGAAGACTTGATCTTGTATTGGTTGTATCAATAATCTTTTTTGTATTACTAAGTCTCCTTGTGGTCCAAATCTATCTTGTTGATATTCTATCATTTCTTTTTCCAGAACCAAAATCTCTTCCTCTCTTTCCGTTATCAATTCAGTGGTCAACAGCACTTTTTCTGCCATTAAATCTTTTTTCATTTGCTCGACAACACTTTGCCTTTGTTCTATATCAACTTTCCACTTCTGAACTTTGACCTCCAACTGTTCTGTTGCGTCCCTATACTCTTCTACATTCTCTAGAATATATTCCATGTCCACATAACCAATCCTTACACCTCGTTGACCAAAGCCATAAGTTGAAAACAATACGATGGTTATAATTAAAAGAACTTTTTGTTTCATTTTTGCTTCCGTTTTATACATAGAAAATATCATGCCAAAATAATTAACTATCTTGAAATTAGCACATTAACTTTATTTCGGAAGAGATTTGTTAAAATTGTTGACCAATGATAAAGTGTGTTTGCCATCCACTAGGCCCACTGGACTGTGGTGCATAATCTTGATCAAACCCATATCCAAAATCTATCCCCAATAATCCGAAGGCGGGCATAAATATACGTATCCCCACACCTGCAGATCTTTTAACTTGAAACGGATTAAATTCATTAAAATTGTTGAAGGCATTACCTGCTTCTAAAAACGCAAGTCCATAAATAGAGGCAGCTGGCTTTAAAGTAAGTGGATATCTAAGTTCTAAAGAGAATTTATTATAAATAACACCGCCTTCTTGTCTTCCTGTCAATGGGTCAACTGGCGTTAATGATTGATTATCATAACCTCTTAACTGCACTACATCTCTACCGTCTAAGGTAAAATTACCAAGACCATCGCCCCCTACAAAGAAACGTTCAAAAGGAACATCACCAATATCGCCATTATAATGCCCTAAAAAGCCAAACTCTGTGTTGGTTTTAAGCACCAATTTACCCACTAAACGCGTATACCAATCTCCCTTAAATTTAATTTTATAATATTCCAACCATTTAAAACGTTCTTCCTCTAATTCTTCTAAGCGATTAGTTGTAGTAGCGTATGCAGAGTCTGTTGTATTCAATGTTCTCTTCTCTTCTAAAAGCTCTTCACTTTCATTTTTTATTGATTTGTAATCCTTACTACTAAAAAGTGAAAAAGGTGGTGTAAACTTGGCCGTCATTTCAAAATTAGACCCTGTCATAGGAAATATTCTACTTGGCCCAGAAGAATTTCTAGAAATACCCAATGTATAAGTAAGAGAATTTGATTTTCCATTACCAAAATTAAACAGTCCTATATTATAATTTTGAAAATTATATAATTGATACCCCAAAGAATGGGAAATAGTAAAGAAATCATCTGGCCATTGTACTCTTTTTGCCAATCCTGCCGACACTCCTGTAATAGAGAATTGCTGACTCTTATCAATATCTCTGGTTTTGAAATTATATCTAAATTGTTGTGTTCTGGAGAAAGAGAGATTAAACCTAACTGGTTTTTTTCCTCCCAACCAAGGTTCAGAGAAATTTAAACTATATACCCTAAAAGACCTACTTGCTTGCAACCTTAAAGCGAAAGTTTGCCCGTCTCCCATCGGAACTGGCCTATATGCTTCTTTATTAAATATATTTTGAAAAGAAAAATTACTAAAAGACAGCCCTAAAGTTCCTATAAAGCCGCCCCCTCCATAACCACCCTGTAACTCAATTTGGCTAGCTCCTGACTCAACAAGGCTATAGTCTATATCTACCGTGCCTGCGTTAGGATCAGCATTTGTAATGTTTGGCTTAATTTGTTCTGCATCAAAAAACCCTAATTGACCCAGCTCTCTAATACTTCTTATGATATCTGCCTTATTATACTTTTGCCCAGGGCGAGTTCTTAATTCCCTAAAAATAACATGATCATTGGTCTTATCGTTACCTTCAACCGTTACATGGTTTAAGAAGGTTTCTTTCCCCTCTATTATTCTGATTTCAAAA
This sequence comes from uncultured Flavobacteriaceae bacterium, assembly GCA_964398035.1. GTDB lineage: Bacteria > Bacteroidota > Bacteroidia > Flavobacteriales > Flavobacteriaceae > Saonia. The sequence goes on from CAYNLI010000002.1 coordinate 29,102, forward strand.
TTAATGGTATCATTCTCTGCTGAAACCTCAACTGGGTTTATAGATGAAAATAAATATCCATTATTCTGGTACAAATTGGTAATATCCTCTGCATCTGGTTTACTATCATCCGCAATACGCTTTTTTAATAAAACCCCATTATAGGTATTTCCCTTTTTTATCCCTAAAACTTGAGCTAATTGCCTATCAGTATAAACAGAATTTCCAACAAAATTAATTTCCCCAAAATAATATTTATTCCCTTCTTCAACTTTTATCTTTACATTAATGTTATTATCGTCTACATTTTGAATGGTATCTGAAAGTACTCTTGCATCCCTATACCCCTTTTCAGCATACTTATCTATAAGAGAGGCTAAATCTTCATTGAAATCTTCTTCAATATATTTTGATTTCTTCCAAAACCTATAAAGCTTTTTCTTTTTAGTATTCTTAAGGGCTTTCTGTAATTTCTTTGAAGAAAGTTGGTCATTTCCTTCAAAAAAAATATTTTTTACTTTTACCTTATCTCCTTTATGAATATTAATGACCATACTTTGGGCATTGGTCTGGGATGTATCCTTAGCAGTAGCTATATTTATTTTAGTATTTAAATAGCCTTGCTTCTTATATTTATTTTGTAGAAAGTTTTTAGTGTTAGCAATAAGGCTTTCTGTAATTTTTTTTCCCTTTTTAAGATCCGTATCCTTAATAATCTCATTTACTTTTTTCTGCTTAACTCCATAAACAGTTATTTTGGACAACGTTGGACGTTCCATAATATTAAGTTCTAAAAATATATTATCACCTTCTATATTGGTGATGTAAAAAGAAATATCACTGAACAGTTCTAGACCCCATAGTTTATTGATAATTGAGCTGATCTGTTCACCAGGTATGGTTATGGGCTGCCCAACCCTTAAACCTGTATATGTTTTTACCGTTTGTTCATTATAACTTTTAATCCCCGTAACTTCCAGTCCACCAAGAATATAGCTTTTGCCATCTTCGTAAGAAGTCTCCTGTGCCTTTGTGACCGTAGTAAATAAAAGGAGGGTTAAAGTAAATAAAAGTTGAATTGATATGAATCTTTTCATATCACTAATTGAGTTGTTCGCTAGTTTTTCCAAATCTTCGTTCTCTATTCTGGTAATCTAATATTGCCTCTACCAAGTGATGCTCACTAAAATCAGGCCAAAATACATCAATAAAATGTAATTCAGCATAAGCAATTTGCCAAAGCAAAAAATTGCTTATCCTGTGTTCTCCACTAGTACGGACAAGCAAATCCACGTCTGGTAAATTGTGCGTGTAAAGATGGTTATTAATAATGGCTTCGTCAATATTTTCAGGAGAAATTATATTATTTTTAACTTTGATACTTATCTCCTTAACGGCATTTTTAAGCTCTTCCCTAGAACCATAGCTCAAAGCCAAAGTCAGTGTCATACCTGAGTTTTTAGCAGTTTTTCGCATTACTTCCTCTAACTCCTTTTTTGCCCTTTTGGGTAAAGAATCTAAATCCCCTATTGCATTTAATTGTATGTTATTTTTGTTAAGAGTTTTAACTTCTCTCTTTAAAGAAGTCACCAATATATTCATAAGGGTATCCACTTCTAGCTTTGGTCTTTTCCAATTTTCAGTAGAAAAAGTATACAAAGTAAGATAGTCTATTCCTATTCTTGCACAGTTTTCAACAGTTTCCCTTACCCTTTTCACTCCATTTTCATGCCCAAAGACTCTTAGCTTACCTTTGCTTTTTGCCCATCTACCGTTGCCATCCATTATAATTGCAAGATGTCTAGGTAAATTATTTTCATTTAAGTCCTTAATCGTATTCATATTATCATGCTACTCAAAACAATCTTGACAAGGTTTTCTTCCAAAAGTGTACGTTAAAGTTAATCCAGAAAAAACATACCAATCATCACTGAAAATATTTCCAAATCTAAATTGTTCAAAATTAGACCCTTCTGGGTTACTGGCATCCAAATTATCAGTAAATGTATATCTGGCACCAATCTCTCCTCCAAATATAAAATATTGGTTCAATCTTTTCTTAAACCCCACAGTCATTGGTATAGCAAAAGCGCCATCTTTTTGACCGATATCCTGTAATTGTGCCGCATTAAAATAATGATAACCATACCTAAAATAGGTAATGCCTGTATATAAATAAGGTGTAAAAGCTGGCCCTAATTGATGTAAATTGTAATCTACAAAATTAAATTCCAATCCAGCTGAAACTTCTAAAATGGAGTTATCTACTACATAATTCCGCTGTTGCCTTGAAGACATACTGGATTTTGAATCGTCTGCTGTAAAATTTCCATAAATTACGGTTCCTCGCCAAGCATACCGCTTACTAATATTCCACTTTGCAATTCCACCAAAGGCCACTCCAGACGGTAAAATAAAATTAGTTCTACCTACATCGCCTATATTGTTGGCACCACCTGCAAAAACCCCAATTTCATAGGTCTGTGCTCCCATTGTGCCAAATACAAATAAAAGAATTGAAACAATTAATATTCTCATTCTGTCTAAAAGTTTGCAAATATAACAATTACAGTAGTTTACTCTACAGTAATTACAATATTCATGTTCTCTCTTGATAAACCATATTTAGAGGCATTTATTGCTTTGGGTATTTCAATTGCGTTTATCTTCTCCCCACAGCAATTTATTCCGAAGTGTTTTAAGAAAACTCTCTGAAGTATACTCTATCATTCTTACACTAAAATCTGCTTTTTTCACAATAATTTCCGTACCATTTTCCACAGTTGCAATTCTAGAATCCAAAGAAACCAAATGGTTTTCCTCTCTACCAGAAACACTAAGCCGTATAACCGTGTTATCTGAAATAACCAATGGTCTCGCATTTAGATTATGTGGCGCAATAGGCGTTAAAATCAAAGATTTAACTGTAGGCTCTATTACCGGCCCCCCACAACTAAGGGAATATCCTGTTGAGCCCGTAGGAGTAGCTATTATAAGACCATCTGCCCAATAGGACGTTAAATATTCCTCATTTAAATGAGTCTTTACCATAATCATAGATGTAGTGTCTTTTCTGCTGACAGTTACTTCATTTAAAGCAAAATTCATCACCATAAATTCATCTGTTTCAGGGTTTGTGTTTACCTGAACCAAACTTCTTTCAACAATGTTATACGCTCCAGACACAAACTCTGTTACCACTTTTCTTACATCTTCTTTTTTAAAAGTGGATAAAAATCCTAATCTTCCTGTATTTACCCCAACTATGGGAATTCCCAAATCTCGCACATAAGTTATGGCTCTAAGTATAGTGCCATCACCACCAAAGCTTATGAACATATCAAATGAAGTGTCCAATCCCAAAGAGTCGGTATATGTATTGAATTTTCCTAAATCTTGGAAAGTAGAAAGGAATTCCAGAAAATCTTGTTCAAAATAAACCTCAGCAGCCTCCTTTTTCAATTCATCCAAAAGCTCTACCACATAGTCCAATGTTGTATCATGGTAGGCTTGACCGTAAATAGCAACTTTCATAATTACTAAACGTTTAGATATTTATTAAGATAATCTGATCTTTCTTTTAAATTTTCTAAAAACTGATCGTCTTCATTTCCAAAAAGTATACTGTAATTGTAGCGTCTAAAAGTTTGTGTTATTTCATTTAGGTCTGTACTACTTATTTTTATGGTAATCTGCACAACATCATTATGCATGTCTGTAATGAACCCTCCTATTAATCTAGCATTATTGGTTTCTACTATTTGAGCAATTTCACTGAACGAATAATTTTTTATTCCTTTGGCAACAACTAAAATCCCCCCAGGCTCAGTAAAGAAAGGCGTATCTATAAACTCACTGACAACATCATTAAGGTCATAATAACCCGTAACTTTTTCACCCTCATCCAAAATAGGGACAAGATTGGCATTGTTCCTTGTAAAAGTTTCTAAAACATCCAACCAAGAAGTTTCATTTCTAACAAAAAAAGATTCCAAGTTATATCTATAATCCCCTATTTTTTTTACTTCCTTAAAATTTTCCAAATCATCTTCACTCAAAACACCCAAGAATCTTCCTTCTTCAGCAATCGCCACGTGACTATAGGTAGTATTCTTAAAAAATTTGATAATATTTTTTAATGAATCATCAGCCTTAAAGACAGTAATTGTAGTGAGTATATGTGATTGAATATGCATAAACTTAAATTATAACGCAAAATACTAATTTAAAATATCAAAAGGCATGCCTAATTTGTATTTTTGCCTTCTATTTTAATAGATTTTACATATGACAAAACTTAGTGTTAACATTAACAAAATAGCAACATTACGCAATTCCAGAGGAGGCAATGTTCCCAATCTTTTAAAAGTTGCATCAGATATTGAAAAATTTGGAGCTCAAGGAATAACCATTCATCCTAGACCAGATGAAAGACACATTAAGTACCAAGATGCTAGGGATTTAAAAAAAACAGTAACCACAGAATTTAATATTGAAGGCAATCCTATACCAAAATTTATTGATTTGGTCATGGAAGTACAACCCACACAAGTTACCCTTGTTCCAGATTCAGTTGATGCCATTACGTCTAATGCGGGGTGGGACACCATAAAACATCTTGATTTCTTAAAGGAAGTCATCAGTGATTTTAAGAAAAACGGCATAAGAACCTCCATTTTTGTTGATGCAGACACCAAAATAATAGAAGGAGCCGCACATACAGGTGCAGACCGCATAGAACTATATACTGAAGGTTATGCTGACAAATATTCACAAAATAAAAAGGATGCCATAAAACTATATGCAAATGCCGCTGTTTTAGCCAATAAATTAGGACTGGGCATTAATGCTGGCCACGACTTAAGCTTGGACAATATTCAATACTTTAAAAACAACATTCCCAATCTTCTGGAAGTTTCTATTGGTCATGCATTAATATGTGAATCCCTTTATTTAGGGTTGGACAATGTTATCAACATGTATTTAAACAAACTAAAATAATGCAGCAACTACACTCAAAAATATTGGGAGAAGGCAAACCCATGTTGATATTGCATGGTTTTTTTGGTATGTCTGACAATTGGAAAACTCTTGGCGCCCAATATGCAAAAAACGGATTAGAAGTGCATTTGATTGACCAACGGAACCATGGAAAAAGTTTCCATTCAGAAGATTTTGATTATACTATTCTATCAGAAGACATAAAGAATTATATGATTGACCATAATATATCTGACGCTATTGTACTAGGCCATTCCATGGGCGGCAAAACTGCTATGCACCTAGCATGCACTTATCCAGAACTGGTCAAGAAATTAATTGTTGCAGATATTGGCCCAAAAGAATACCCCGCACATCACCAACATATTATACATGCGCTTAATGGACTTCAACTAAATGAAATTAGCTCAAGAGGAGAGGCAGATGTTGAATTGAGTAAAAAAATAACTCATTATAGCACCCGTCAATTTTTATTAAAAAACCTGTATTGGATAGAAAAAGGGAAACTGGGTTTTAGGATGAACCTTCCTGTTTTAAGCACTAAAATGGAAGAAATTGGAAAGCCAATTGACCCTGAGGCAATTTATAACGGTCCAACATTTTTTATAAAAGGAAATAAATCCGATTATATTTTACAAACAGATATTCCAGAGATTAAAAAACATTTTCCGTTAGCATCAATTGAAACCATAGAAAATGCTGGACATTGGCTACATGCTGAAAATCCTCAACAGTTTTTTGAAAAAACCATTGATTTTATAAATCAATAAAAAAGAAAGGGTTTTATTATGCATGCATAATTTTTTCCCTGTTTTATTGCGAATGTTATAAAATTAGTTAATTTTGATAATACTGTTCAACAGCACTTTAAACTTAATTAACTCAAACTAATATAAATGAAAAAGTTTTTTGCATTATTAGCAAGTTCTGGACTTCTCTTTGTTTCCTGTAGCGACGATGATGAAATCATAGACACTACTCCTATCAACGAAACTCCAATAGTATACACCAGTGGTTCGGCCAATTTTTCCAATTATGTTTCTGTTGGGAACTCCTTGACAGCTGGGTATTCTGATGCCGCTCTATTTGTAGATGGGCAAACTACTTCTTTTCCAAACATGTTGGCTTCTAGCTTTGCACTTGCTGGTGGTGGGGATTTTTCAATTCCATTTATGGCAGACAATCTTGGAGGAGCAACTTTGGGAGGGCAACCCATTTTAGGCAATAGATTATTTTTAGATTTCTCATCTGGCTCGCCTGCTCCAACACCTGTAAGTGGCACAGGAACAACAGAAATATCCAATACATTATCAGGGCCTTTTAATAATATGGGAGTTCCTGGCGCAAAAAGTTTTCACTTGATAGCTCCTGGTTATGGCAATGTAGCTGGTGTATCTCTTGGCTTGGCAAATCCTTATTATGCAAGATTTGCTTCTGCTCCAGATGCAACTGTAATTGGTGACGCAGTTTCACAAAACCCAACTTTCTTTTCACTTTGGATTGGAAACAATGACATTTTAAGCTTTGCTACTTCTGGTGGAGATGGTGTTGATCAAACTGGAAATTTAGACCCAAGCACTTATGGCAGTAATGACATTACTGACCCCAATGTTTTTGCAAATGTATATAATGGCTTATTACAGGCTCTTACAGCAAATGGTGCAGATGGCGTAGTTGCTAATTTGCCAGATATTACTACAATCCCATATTTTACTACTGTCCCTCACAATCCAGTACCATTGGATGAAGCTACCGCTGGCCTTTTAAACGGTGCATATGCTGCATATAATGGCGGATTGGCACAATTACAAGCAGGAGGGGCTATTTCTGCAGAAGAATTGGCTCAACGCACTATCTCATTTAATGCTGGAGAAGGAAACGCAGTGGTTATAATAGATGAAGATTTAACTGATTTAACTGGTTTTAATGCCGCATTAATAAATATGAGGCAAGCAACCGCAGATGACCTATTGGTGTTCACATCACAAACAATAATTGGCACTTTGGCTAACCCAGCTGACCCTACTTCTATAAATGGAGTAGCTGTTCCATTGGCAGACAAATGGGTGCTTACACCTGAAGAACAAGAAGCTGTAGCAACAGCACATGCTGCTTACAATCAAACTATTGAAGCTATGGCCCAGCAATATGGCTTGGCATTCGTAGATGCCGAAGGTATTATGACCGAAATTGCGGAAAATGGAATCCAAATACCAGATGGCAGTACAGTTACTGCTACCTATGGAACTGGTGGAGGATTTTCTTTGGATGGTGTTCATCCTTCCCCTAGAGGTTATGCAATATTGACCCTCTTTTTTATTGATGCTATCAATACAACATACGGTTCAGATTTACCTGGGGTAAACCCATTGGATTATAAAGGATTGTACGTTAATTAATAAAAATAAATTCTTAATTTTAAAGGCATCGAATATGTGTTTCGATGCCTTTTTAGTTCATCCTTTAAAATATTGTTCTCATGAAAATGATTCTAAGAGTTTTATTAAGTGCCTTGGCTGTAGTGTTATTATCAAAAATATTACCTGGCATTGGTGTAGACTCCTACACAACAGCTATTATTGTTGCTATAGTTTTAAGCCTTTTAAATTTTTTAGTGAAACCCGTTTTAATAATTCTCACTCTTCCCGTTACCATAGTCACTTTTGGGCTTTTCTTATTGATTATAAACGCCATTATTATTCTTTTGGCAGATTATTTTGTTGATGGGTTTTATGCAAACAGTATATGGTGGGCCTTACTTTTTAGTTTGTTACTATCTTTCTTGCAATCTATTTTATTCTCATTCCTAAAAGAAGACAAAAAAAAGTAAGCTATCATTAGCTATCATTTGACTTACAGTAATTTAAAAACTTGTGCTACTTCGTAAAATGTCCTACTTTTGCATCCCATTTTAGAAAAGCAAAACAATAGATAGATGAACATTACCAAAGAGCAGATAGACGAGTTAAATGCAGTTGTAAAAGTCGCCGTAACAAAAGGCGATTATCAGGACAAGGTAGATACTATTCTTAAAGATTACAGAAAACAAGCCAGCATTCCAGGTTTTAGAAAGGGACAAGTACCTATGAGCCTTATTAAAAAACAATATGGCAAAGCAGTATTGGTAGACGAGGTAAACAAGCTTTTACAGGACAATCTAAACAAATATCTTACGGAAGAAAAACTAGATGTTCTTGGTAATCCATTGCCAAAACAACAAGATAATTTTGATTGGGACACAGAAGAATTTGCTTTTGAATTTGAATTGGGATTAGCTCCTAGTTTTGAGGTTCCGTTGAAAACAAAAAAGTCTATTGTACACTATACAATTGTTGCAGACAAAAAAATGGTAGATGAGCAAGTGGACCGAATTCAAAAACAATACGGAAAACTAGTAAACAAGAAAGAAGTTGGTAAAAACTATGAAGTTATTGGTGTCTTTAAAAATGAAGCAGAAGAGATTGACAACAAAACCACTATAGAACTTGATAAAATTAAAAGTAAAAAAGCAATTGACAGTCTTTTAGGAAAAAAAGCAGGAGATGTGGTTTCCCTAAAAACAAAAGGACTTTTCAAGGAAGACTATTTACTGTCCAGTGTACTTGGAATTGATAAAGAAAAAGTAGAAAAATTGAATATTGATGTTGATTTCACAATTGAAGAAATCAACGAAAGAGAGCCAGCAGAACTAAATCAAGAATTATTTGACAAATTATTTGGCAAGGATACTGTTAAAACCGAAGCTGAGTTAAAAGCTAAAATCAAAGAAGATTCTGAAAAACAATTTGTACAACAATCAGACCAGAAACTTTTAAATGACATTACGGAACATTACATTTCTAATGTAAAGTTTGATTTACCTACAGGTTTCCTTAAAAAATGGATTCAAGTGACTGGAGAAAAGCCTTTAACAGAAGATGAGGCAAATGAAGAGTACGAGAAATCTGAAAAAGGGTTGCGTTATCAATTAATTGAAGGTAAGATTATCAAAGAGAACAATATTGAAATTCAGTTTGATGAACTTAAGGAATTTGCCAAAGGATTCATTAAATCCCAAATGGCACAATATGGCCAATTGAACCCAGCAGAAGAGGAGTTGGACAATATCGCTGCAAGAATAATGGGCAACCAAGATGAAGTAAAAAGACTATCAGAGCAATTAATGAGTCAAAAATTGCTAAATCTTTATAAAGAAAAGTCAAACTTAAAAAGCAAGGAAATCACCTATGAAAACTTTGTGAAAGAAGTATACGGGTAGTTTTGCAAAAATAAAATAAGTATCTTTACGATGCCGAAGATTGTATTTTTCGGCACCTTTTTTTTCTTACAAATTTGATTGAAAACTTATGGATTACGGAAAAGAATTCAAAAATTATGCTATAAAACATCAAGGCATAAACAGTATGTACTATGACAATATCATTAGTAGTATGTATCCAACAAATATGACGCCCAATATTATAGAAGAAAGGCAGATGAACGTGATTGCAATGGATGTCTTCTCTAGATTAATGATGGACCGTATTATTTTTTTAGGAACGGGAATCAATGATCAAGTAGCCAATATTGTCCAAGCACAATTACTTTTCTTAGAAAGTGCAGATGCCGTAAAAGATATTCAAATATATATTAACTCCCCAGGAGGCAGTGTTTATGCAGGTTTAGGGATTTATGACACCATGCAGTTCATAAAACCAGATGTAGCCACAATTTGTACAGGTATGGCCGCATCTATGGGAGCAGTATTGCTTTGCGCAGGTGAAAAAGGAAAACGTAGTGCCCTGACCCATTCCAGGGTCATGATTCACCAACCTATGGGAGGAGCCCAAGGACAAGCAAGCGATATAGAGATTACCGCTAGGGAAATATTGAAGCTCAAAGGTGAATTATATGAAATTATAGCCAACCATTCTGGTCAATCCTTAGATAAAGTACACGATGATAGTGACAGGGATTATTGGATGAAGGCAGAAGAGGCTAAAAAATATGGAATGATTGATGAGATTTTGGTAAGGGATAGAGGTTAAATTCGACCAAATACCCCAATAAAACAAACCAAAACTTAAAATTTTGCGTTATTCATATTAGAAATTATTTGTTGTTATGGCAAAAGAAAATTTAGAATGTTCTTTTTGTGGAAGAAAAAAACCAGAAACCAATCTCTTGATTGCGGGTCTAGATGCGCATATATGTGATCGGTGTATTGAGCAAGCACATGGTATAGTTTCGGAAGAATCCAAACAATCCAAAAATGATGATCTCTCATCAGAATTGGTATTAAAAAAGCCCATGGAAATCAAAGGCTTTTTAGACACTTTTATTATTGGGCAAGAGCGCACAAAAAAAGTAATGTCCGTTGCTGTTTATAATCACTATAAAAGATTATTGCAACCTAAGACCAAAGAAGACGATATAGAAATACAGAAAAGTAACCTTATAATGGTAGGGCAAACTGGTACAGGTAAAACATTAATGGCCAAGACCATTGCCCGCATGCTAAATGTCCCTCTTGCCATGGTAGACGCCACTGTGTTGACAGAAGCCGGTTATGTTGGAGAAGATGTAGAAAGCATCCTTACACGATTACTACAAGCTGCTGATTATAATCTAGAAAAAGCAGAACGGGGCATTGTTTTTATTGATGAAATTGATAAAATAGCTCGCAAGAGCGATAATCCATCAATAACCCGTGATGTATCTGGTGAAGGAGTTCAACAAGGATTATTAAAATTATTGGAAGGAACCGTTGTAAACGTACCGCCAAAAGGTGGCAGAAAACATCCAGACCAAAAATTCATAGAAGTAAACACAGAAAACATATTGTTTATAGCAGGTGGTGCTTTTGATGGCATTGAGCGCATCATCACTAAACGTTTAAACATGCAAGCTGTGGGTTATAGTGCCTCAAAAGCAGATGATAATCTAAATACTGCCAATATTTTGCAGTACATCATTCCCAGAGATTTAAAAGAGTTTGGATTAATTCCTGAAATCATTGGAAGGTTGCCCGTTTTGACCCACATGAACCCTTTGGACGAAAAGGCTTTAAGAGCAATTCTTACAGAACCAAAAAATGCTATTATCAAACAATATGAAAAATTGTTTGATATGGATAATATATCCTTTAAAATAACAGATCAAGCATTAGATTACATTGTACAAAAAGCTATTGAGTACAAACTAGGTGCAAGAGGTCTTCGCTCATTATGCGAAGCTATTTTTACAGATGCAATGTTTGAACTGCCAAGTAGTGACGAAACTGAATTTAAGGTAACCAAACCTTATGCTGAAGAGAAATTATCCTATGAAACTATTAAAAAACTAAAAGCAGTTTCTTAAGAAACTGCTTTTAGTTTTAGTATTGAAATTTTATATCCCAAACAACCCCTTAATCTTGAAATTGCTTGTGCATTACTTTATCCAGTAATCCCTTACATACTTTTTGAATAATTTTTTCATCCGCATATAATTCATGCCCAAAGTTTGGAACAATTTCCATTTTTGCATCAAGTTTTTTTGACCATTCAACTGAAGGCATAAACTCATCTTTTTCACCATAAAGCATAGTTGTGACACAATTTGGTTTTTCTGTTTCCATACGTATTCTTGTTGCAGAAATAATATACAAAGATTTCATGGGCAGCCCTTTTAGATTTGCTTTCCATGCAATTGTCCCTCCAGTACTAAAAGCCAGATAATGACTTGCCGCACTTTCTTTCTTTAAAAGATGGGCAACGGCTGTATCTATTCCTCCGTTAACAAACTCTTGGTGAATATTTTCGTCAGAATTAACTGTTAAATCAATATTGGCCAATTGTTGACAATCATAAAAAACAATATCAAAATACTGTTGTAAGTAACCAAGATATGATGTGATCCATAGGCCTTTTTTAACACCCCACATATCGGATAAAACGACTAATCGTTCTGCCATAATAGTAATAGTTTAATTAATAAATAGTTATGCTTATTTCCTAAAATTGGATATTAAACGGAGAAATTTCAGATTTATTTGTTCATTTGGAGTAATTCCTCTACATAATCCCTTTCATTGGATAATCTTGGAATTTTATGTTGACCACCTAACTTCCCTTTGGATTTTAACCAATCATAGAAAAGATTTTCTCTTGCAATATGCACCTCAGGCATTTTTAAAGTCATATTATTATACCGTTTGGCCTCATAATCAGAGTTTAATGATTTTAGGGCATTATCCAATAGTTCTGTAAAATAATTAATTTCTGCTGGTTTTTTTCTAAACTCTATAACCCACTCATGGCTGCCCTTTTCTTTTCCTTCCATAAAAATTGGAGCGGCAGTATAGTCTTTTATTTCTGCTGAAGTTTTTTTACAGACATTTTTTAATGCTTCCTCTGCATTCTCAATAATCAGTTCTTCACCAAAGGCATTTATATGGTGCTTTGTTCTACCGGTCACCTTAATCCTGTATGGACTTGTTGAAGTAAACCGAACCGTATCTCCAATTTTATAACGCCATAACCCAGCATTGGTAGTAATGACCACAGCATAATTTTTACCCACTTTTACTTCCCATAATGGAATTGCAATCTGATTGATCGTGCCATACGTATCCATAGGAATAAATTCATAAAAAATACCATAATCCAACATCAATAGTAAATCACTGGAATTATTTCTATCCTGTATGGCAAAAAAACCTTCTGATGCATTATAAATCTCATAATAGTTAAAGCTTTTTCTTGGCAACAACTTTTTATACTGATCCCTGTAGGGATCAAAACTAACACCACCATGAAAATAAACTTCAAGGTTTTCCCAAACTTGAAAAAGATGGTCTTTTCCAGTCTTTTCTATTACATTGTTCATAAGCACCAACATCCAAGAAGGAACTCCTGCCAAGCTTGTCACATTCTCTTGAATACTTTCTTCAATGATGGCTTCCATTTTAGTCTCCCATTCACTCATCAAAGAAACCTTGCTACTTGGGGTGCTACTCATTTCTGCCCAAAAAGGCATATTATCTATCAATATTGCGGATAAATCTCCAAAAAAAGTACCGTTATCCTCATACAACTCTTTACTGCCTCCCAACCGCAGGCTTTTACCCGTAAACAATTGTGAATTTTCATTATTATTAAGGTAGAGACAAAGCAAATCCTTACTGGATTTATAATGGCAATCCTCCAAAGATTCTGTACTCACTGGAATAAATTTACTCTTAGCATTTGTGGTACCACTACTTTTGGCAAACCACTTTATAGCTGTGGGCCAAAAGACATTTTGTTCGCCCCTTCTAGTACGTTCGATCATAGGTTCCGTTTCCTCATAAGAAGCTATTGGAACTCTATCCGCAAAAGTGTTATAATTGGTGATGGAACCAAAATCATAGGCCTTACCAACCTCTGTGTCCTTGGCAAATTGTATTAATTGATTTAGCACTTCCTCCTGCACCTCTTCAGGGTACTTTAAAAAAAGTTCTATTTGGTGATAGCGCTTTTTAAGTAACCACGATGCAATAGAATTGAATAAAGGTATTGGCATTTTAGGTATCTTTATCCTGATTAATTCAGGAAGAATATTAGTTTGTGCTATGACACCAAATTAATCATAAAATAGCTTTAAAACTATAACATAAGTCATATTTTAATTCGATTACAAATGCAATACGAAGGTGTATTAAAAAAAATGCAAACTGAAATAGGAACACCTATTCAGTATTATTTGATTTTTGAGAACGATTTTTTAAACGTGAATCAAATTCTTGGTAAAAAGATAACGCTCACTTTCATAAAGCACCAATGCCTTAATTGTGGACAAAACAAGCCTATTTATAGGCAAGGATTTTGTAAAAGCTGTTTTTTTGAAACCCCGTTGGCTGGAGATTGGATCATGCGCCCAGAACTGAGTACTGCACATTTGGATAAGGAAGATAGGGATTTAGAATATGAAAAAAAGGCACAACTACAGCCCCATATTGTCTATTTGGCAAATTCTAGTAATGTTAAAGTAGGCGTGACTAGGAAAAACCAAGTCCCAACACGTTGGATAGACCAAGGGGCACATGAAGCTCTTGAAATTGTGGAAGTTCCTAATAGATATTTGGCCGGTATTACTGAAGTTGCCTTAAAAGCACATGTAAGTGATAAAACCAATTGGAGGAAAATGTTGACCAATAGCATTGAAGATGTAAATTTGGAAGAATGGAAGCAAAAGCTAAAGTCTTTTATCCCCAATGAAGCATTAGAATATTTTATTACTGACAATGAAGAAACTCATTTAGAATTCCCTGTATTGCGCTACCCAGAAAAAGTAAAAAGTCTTAACCTAGAAAAAAATCTGAATTACACAGGGGTGTTAAAAGGTATAAAAGGACAGTATTTTATTTTTGAAGATGATACTGTTTTTAATATCAGGGCTAATGAAGGGCTTTATATCTCTTTAGAAATTAGTTAACCGTATCCTTTTTCTTTTTTCTACCTAAAAGACCTCCCAAAATACTGGTTGCTGCTTCTTTTACCACATCTTTTTTAGGGGCAATAGAATCTTTTTTAGTAACCACACTGTCTTTTTTATCGGTTTTACCTCCCAATAAACTTCCTAAAACTTCTTTTACACTTTCTTTTGCAGATCCTTCATTTTTAAGAGTATCTTTTTCTGATGAATTTCCAGAAAGAATATCGCCCAACAAACCTTTGGCTTTATCTTTTCCTTGGCCCAACAGTTTCTGTTTCTGGATTTTCACTAATTGTCCTGTAAGGTTTTTAATCCCTGATTTTAAATCTGTACTTACGTTAGGATTTGTATAATCACCTCCAATAGTAGCAACTACTGGAATACTGAGATTCTCTGCTTCCTTCTCATCGATCTTGGAAATTAATTGATTTACTTCTGCACCTAAATATTTGGCAGGCACATCAAAAGTAGCTTTATAGCTTAATTTTTTATCAAACGTATGACTGCCAGATATATTGACAGCAATATCCTTGTAGTTAACTGTGAAAGGCTTCACATTTACTTTTCCGTCTTTAAAATCGAGTATTGTTTTCAATCCTTTTAAATCCAAACTTTTTAAATCCAAAAAATTTAGATTACTGGCCAGGCTAGAAAACAAAGGAGCTTCATTCGGATTAATGTCCGTTGCCAATACCTCAGCCAACAATTTTCCAGAAATTGAGTTCATATCAGGAGAAAAATCATCGGTCAGATTCCCTGAAATTTCAATATCAGAATTCATTTTTCCTTTTAAAACAGCAGCAATTGGTGCCAAGGCATCAAACAGTTCCATTGCCTTAATAGTTTCTCCTATTTTAAAATTGTCCATATTCAACTTCATGGCAAAAGTGGGAACATCCCCTTTAGTTGACACTTCTCCATTAAACCCTAGCTTACCATCAAACAATGAAGAGGTCATATTTGTCAAAGTTGCCTTTTCATCTTTTATGCGCAAGTTTCCTGATACATCTTTCAATATTAGATTATCATACAGCACTGTATTTGCAGTTGCATTGATTGTACAATCCAAGAAAGAAGGGATTTTAATTTTCTCTTCCACAGTTGTTGAGTCTTCATTCTCAGCAACTTCTTCTACCATAAAATCATTTAAAGCAAACTTATTGGACTTTAAATTAAAGTTGCCTTCTATTTTCTCGTCATTGAATACAAAGCCCAAAAGATTTTTGATGATCCCTGTTACATTAAAATCTGTTTCTCCCGTAACGCCGTTCAATTCATTTAAAGTAACGGTCTTGGAATTAAAGGTCACCGAAGTAGAATTTAACTGTACCGGATTTGCCAACTCATCTGATTGATACTCAAAATCTTTTAAATCCAATGTGCCACTGGTTTTGGTATTCTCATACTGCTCATTTTCAATGGAAGCCATATCAAATGCGGTATTGATATCCATGTTCAACAATCCCTTTAAATCCATTCCTTTTGGTACTGGGTACGCTTTAGAGATATTGGCCAAGTTCATTTTTCCAACTACATGGGCACTCACCTTGGTATTTCCCATTAAATTTAGAATTTTAGAGGTCATATTAAATTTATCCTCATCTATCATAAAGGACAGTTTCTTTATATTTACGTATGTATCGGCAACAATTCCCGTTGAGTTGATGATTTTTGTGTCTATAAATACATTGCGAACCTGTTTTGGCAAATCTGGATATTTAAAGGATGCATTGTTTGAATTTATATTGATGTTGAATTTTGGAATATGTTCCTCATCCACAACTCCCTTAAATTCTCCTGCCACAGTAAAATTTCCTGTAGTTTTTACATCGCTTATATTCTTGGAATATTCCTCTGGAATAACCGCTAAAAAATTTTTAAAATCTGAAGATGCGGTTTTAAAGCTCACATCCACTTCTTGATTGTCTTCATTTATTTTTATGAACCCATCAAAAACCAAGGGCAGTTGATTTATTAAAAGCTCATTCTTTAAAAAAGAGTACTTACTTTCTTTTAAATCAACACCTATCAAAGCATCTAGCTTTATTTTATTTTTATTGAGGTAATTGGTGCCTCCCATTTCAAAGGTTACCAAAGCATCGCTTTTTGTATCCAATTCTGATTTCTCTAAAGACAAATCTCCATTTCCATAATGGTTCATTTCAGAAATATCCAATAATAGGTTCCCAACTAAATCATGATATGTTATCTGGGCATTGGTAATCTCATAAGATTCCATATTTAAATTAAAACCAGTGCTTTCTCCCTCTATAGTATCTGACGCTGTTTCTTTTTCAATATCATAACTGGCATTCCCGTCCCCATCAATTTTAATGTTCACATGAGCGCCATCAATTTTTAGACTGGTGATTTTAATTGGATCCTCAACACCTTTAAAAAGCTCGTTGATAGACATACTAAGTTCTATATTCTTGGCAGAAAATAATGTATCTCCTTCAAATGGGGATTTATTCACCAATGAAACACCTTTTAAAACCACATTGGCTTTTGGGAAGTTTGAGAACAAACTTAAATCGGCATCAGAAAAATCTAATGTAGCATTAATGTTCTCATTAACTTTGTTCTTAATGATATCTCCTATCTTACCTTCTAAGAAAAAAGGTAAGGCTACCAAGGTACCAATGATAAGTAACAAGCAGGCTCCAACAATTTTAAGTATTTTTTTTTTCATTTCATACAGTTTAGAAACAGAGAAAATCCAAACTATATGTCCAGCTGTATTTCCTCTCCAACCTTAAGGTTAAATCGTTTTCTCAAAATATGTACAAATAAATAAAGTAACGGAGTGTCCAGAAATGCAATAAAAACCTTAAAAAGGAAACCAC
>CAYNLI010000002.1:46462-72006 GCA_964398035.1 uncultured Flavobacteriaceae bacterium
AAATAAAGTAACGGAGTGTCCAGAAATGCAATAAAAACCTTAAAAAGGAAACCACTGATTACCAAACCATAGAACAAATCCCATGACAGCACCTTAAAAATGCACAATAAACCTACAACGGTAAAAGTGTCAATAAATTGGGAAGTAAAGGTAGAAAAGTTATTGCGCAGCCATAAATGCTTTCCTTGGGTAAATTTTTTCCAAAAATGATATATGGCTATATCTATATATTGCGCAAAAAGATAAGCTATCATAGACGCCAAAACAGCAATGGGTGACAATGCAAACACTTTACTGAATTCCTTATTGTTTACTGGTGAAGTTGATAAAGCTGGGGCAATATCTGCCAACAAAATAATACCCATTGAAAAGAAAGATGCAAAAATACCAGCGGTCACAATCTGATTTGCTTTTTTCTTACCAAAAATCTCCGAAATAAGGTCGGTAATCAAAAACGTTACAGGATAAGGAAGTATGCCTACAGAAATTTCAAATAAAGACGCTCCAAAAACAGTGACATCTCCAAAAGGATTCCAGTAAAAGAATTTTTGAAAAATAAGATTGGACACTACCAAAGAGGTAATAAAAAGTGCCCCCAGATATAAATATATTTTAAATGCGAGCTTTTTGTCATTCTTGGATAAGCATTCCTTTACTAAAGAATCATTCATACAATTGCAATTAAATATTCAAAACTCCGTTTATTTTCAATACTCCTCTAAATTACTACTCTCTCAAATTAAATTTTAAGCTAAAATAACCTAATTATTAAATGATGATAAAAAAATCAATTCTTGGACTTTTCCTAATTGGTACTATTTGCTCTATAAAGGCACAATCTTACTTAGGCTACCTTACAGACAACTACAGTGGTATACATGGGGTAATTTCTAACCCTGCAAATATTGTTGATTCACGTTTTAAATCAGAAATAAACCTTGTAGGGGCTAGTGTTTTTATTTCTAATGATTATTACAAAGCCGCACTAAATGACCTAACAAGCAGTGATTTTGATTTTGATATACATGGTGTAAAATCCCCAACAGAGAATAATAATGTTCTTGGCAATGTAGACATTCTAGGACCATCCTTTATGTTCAACATAAATCCAAATACAGCGATAGCCTTGTTTTCTAGAGGAAGGGTTTTTTATAACATCAGCGAAATAAATGGAAATACCATTGACAATTTTATTGATGAATTGGACGAAAATTCCGATTTTAACGTAAACGAAGGTAACTTTTATGTAAATGCCAATGCTTGGGCAGAAATTGGATTCACTCTTTCTAAAAATCTAATTAACAATGAACAAAACTTTTTAAAGGGAGGTATCTCTTTAAAATACCTACAAGGACTGGGTAATGCGTATTCTACAGGTAACAATGTCATTATTGACTATGATGCCGATGGCACTGATCTTGGTGGTGGGCAAACTACTGGGAGCATAAGCTCTCAAGGTGAAGTAGCATACGGGTTTAGCAGTAACTTAGAAGATGATATAGAAGATTTTGAAGTTGTTAAAGGAGCTACGGGGTTTGGGGTTGACCTTGGGGTCATTTATGAATGGAGACCTGATTATGAGGAATATCATCATGCCGATAAGGATGGGAATTCCGTTCCTTATAAAAACAAGAACAAGTATAAACTTAAACTTGGTCTATCCATTACTGATATTGGTAGTATAAACTATAAAGAAAGTACAGAAACAGTGTATAACATTAACAATACAGTTAATGAAGATGACTTTGACGATCAGGATAGTTTTAATGATATTTTAGAAAATCTTTATACAGAAGTAACATCTGCTAGTGCAACAAAATCTATACTCCCAACCGCTCTGCACTTAAATGCGGATTGGAGCCTTAACAGTAAATTCTATATTAATTTAAATACTGATCTAGCATTAACATCCAACAAAGAGAACACCAATAGAATAGCAAACATTACCTCTTTGACCCCTAGGTTTGAAAGCAAATGGTTTAGTTTTTATTCTCCTTTAAGCTTAATTCAAAACGCAGGATTTAAATGGGGTGCAGGGTTACGTTTTGGGCCTTTATATTTAGGTTCTGGGTCTATTGTATCTGCATTGCTAAATCAAGAAATGGCTTCTGCCGATGCTTATGCTGGTTTAAAAATTCCTATTTACCAACCAAGATTTAAAGATAAGGATGAAGACGGGGTAATGGATAAAATGGATGAATGTCCAAAAATTCCAGGGCCTGTAGAAAATAATGGCTGTCCTTGGCCAGATACTGATGGTGATACCGTTTTAGACAAAGATGACCAATGCCCAGAAGAGGCCGGTGAGGTAGAAAACCATGGTTGCCCATGGGAAGATACTGACGGTGACAGCATTTTAGATAAAGACGATACTTGCCCACAAGAAGCTGGACCGATAGAAAATAACGGTTGCCCTTGGAAAGACAGTGATAATGACGGGGTACTTGATAAAGATGATGAATGTCCACAAGAAGTAGGTACCGTGGCCAATAAAGGCTGTCCAGAGATTGAAGCTGTTGTAACGGAAACAATTCAAAAAACATTGAATGAGTATGCCAAGACCATTTTATTTAATTCTGGAAATGCAACAATTAAAATAGAATCCACAGATGCCTTATTGGATATTATAAAAATCTTAAAAGAATTCCCTAATGCCAAGTTTACGGTAGAAGGGCACACAGATAGTATTGGCACAGTGGCCAATAACCAAAAATTGTCTGAATCTAGAGCAGCTTCTGTAAAAGACTTTTTAATTGAAAAAGGGATTGATCCATCTAGATTATCATCCGTAGGTTACGGAGAAAGCAAGCCTATTACCACCAACATGTACAAAGATGGTAGGGCAAAAAATAGACGGGTAGAAATAAATTTGATGAAATAAAGGAAATCAAATAATTTCTATTTTGAAAACATAAAAAAAAGGCTTCAATAAATTTGAGGCCTTTTTTTTATATGTTACAATGAGCTTCACTTAAAAAGCTTCATTAATTTCGAAATAAATGCCACTGTTCCTTCATTGTTTACGCCTATGTCCACTATTGGGTGTTGATGGTTTACAGCACCTATCAATCCATACAAGGTTGAATTTTAAGATCAACCATAAAAAAAGGAATAGTAAAAAAAACGCAGAAACCAATCAGGGATCGTGGCCTGCTAAAATTCTGTGTTTACAAGAGATGTAAAACCAAACAGTTGTGTAAGACGGTATGAATTGATGAACAACCCAACTACCATTGCCATCAATAAAATAGTTGATTCTTTGATTCTGGTTTTCATTCGTTTTATTTCTAATGGCCTTAAAAGTAAACTCTTCTCCTATTTGGGGCAACCAATATATAGCGGAAAAATTACTTAAAAACGATAAAAAATTACTACGGATCTCTACTTTATATTTAAGGCAAAAGGCAATCTGGCCTGTATCCCTTTTTGCTCCATTGCAGCTTTTACCTCTTTTAAAATGGAATATGCCTCTATCCCTATTTCTTCTTCAATAAAGCTTTGCTTTACTTTAATGCTGGCACTGGCATAGTCTTCCAAAAAGCGTTCAAGGCCTGACTTATATTTTGGGTAATTTCTAATTCTATAGGTATCCAAACCTGCCAAAGAAGCGGCTTCTTCAATCGCATCTTCCAAACCGCCCAATTCATCAATTAACCCTAATCTTTTAGCATCTAACCCACTCCATACACGTCCTTGAGCCAAACTATCAGCTTTTTCCATAGATATATTTCTCCCTTGGGCTACCCTGCTCAAAAAAGTCTGATAGACATCTTCTACCCCTTCCTGGACCACATTCCTATACCCATCCGTCATCGGTTCAAAAAGAGAATAATCCACTGAGTTTTTATTAGTGCCTACCTGTTCTGCATTGATTCCTATATCTGCTGCCAATTCACTCATATTGGGCACCACACCAAAAACACCTATACTACCCGTAATGGTAGTTGGCTCTGCATAAATCTTATCTGCACCAACAGCTATATAATACCCTCCAGAAGCTGCTACATTCCCCATGGAAACCACCACAGGTTTCATTTCTTTGGCAAGCTCAACCTCTCTCCAAATAAGATCAGATGTCAATGCATTACCACCAGGAGAATCTACTCTTAGCACAATTGCCTTTACACTTTCATCTTCCCTAGCTTTGATCAATGCTCTATTGATAATTCCCTGAGCAATTATATCTGGACCTCCTTCACCATACATAATTTCTCCCTGGGCATAGATTATCGCAATTTTATCTTTCCCCTTATGTATCTTCTTTTTATTAGCTCCTATAGCATAATCTTCCAAGCTTACATAATTTATATCCTCTTCTATAGATATACCAGTTGCAGCTTTGAGCTTGTCTTCATATTGATCATAAAAAACGGTATCATCAATCAAACCAGATGCTATGGCCAATTCTGGACTTCTCCCTCCCAAAGTATCCGCTATGATATTTAAATCTTGTGCACTAATATTTCTTCCTTCAGAAATGTCTTCTATCATGGAGCCCCATATTGAACCTATTAATTCTTTTATCTGGGTTCTATTGGCGTCACTCATTTCATTGGATAAAAAAGGCTCTACCGCACTCTTGTATTTCCCATGGCGAATAACTTCCATTTTAACTCCAGTTTTATCCTGCAAGTCTTTAAAGAACAACACTTCAGAAGACAAGCCTTTATAATCCATAGACCCTACCGTGTTTAAAAAAACACTGTCGGCAACACTTGCCAAATAATAGTCTTTCTGCATATAGAAATCGCCATAAGCATAAACAAATTTTCCGTCTTCCTTAAACTCTTTTATAGCATTACGCAAGGCTTTGGTCTGTGCCAAACCAGCTATTAGAAAATTATTATTGATACTTATCCCCTTAATCTTGTCATCATCCTTTGCCACTTTTATGGCGTGTAGTATAGTATTGAGTCCTAGTGATTCTTCAAAAAGGCTTGAAAAAGGGTCTGCCCCATTAGAACCAACATAATCTTTTATAGGCTGTTGCAATTGAAGTTCTAAAACCGAATTATTTTTTACGACTACCTTATCTTCCGCACTACCGACCAAAGAAATGAATATGATAAACATTAAAAAAAGAATGCCAAAAGCAATTAAACATCCTATTATTGTTGCAAGCAAGTTTCCTAAAAACTTCATTAGTTAATCTATTTATATTTTGCCCAAATATAACCATATCCAATGTATTTAAAGTTTATTAGGATGATGTCCTTTTCTTTTCCTTATTTTGCTTTTGCATTATGAGCAACCACAAAACCACATACCTTTCACTGGGCAGCAACTTGGGAAATAAGTTGAATAACTTACAAAATGCTGTTTTTGAGCTCCAAAAAAAAGTTGGGGACATTGTGGCTATTTCCAATGTATACCAATCTCCCGCTTGGGGTTTTGAATCTGATAATTTTTTAAATATATGTATAACAGTTAAAACTGAATTGTCCCCGCATAAATTATTGAAAGTTGTTTTAAAAATTGAATCTGAACTTGGTAGAGAACGTAATAATAAAGAAGGGTATAAGCCTAGAACCATAGATATTGATATTCTTTATTACAATACAGAAGTAATTAAGACCAAAGATTTAACACTCCCCCATCTAAATTTGCACAAACGTATGTTTGTTCTTAAACCATTAGCAGACATTGCACCACAATTTTATCATCCCATACTTAATAAAGACACAAGAAACTTGCTGCAGGAATGCAAAGACAAGAGCAAGCTTACAAAAACAACCCACACATTACACAAAACAAGAACATCTCTTTTTTCCAAATTACATTTTATTGCTATTGAAGGGAATATTGGTGCCGGAAAAACCACCTTGGCAAAGAAAATATCTGAAGACTTTAATGCTAAATTAATTTTAGAGCGTTTTGCGGACAATCCATTTTTACCCAAATTTTACAAAGACCAAAGTAGATATGCCTTTCCATTGGAAATGTCTTTTTTAGCTGACAGGTATCAGCAATTTACTGACGATACTTCTCAATTAGATTTGTTCAAAAACTTTATGGTAAGTGATTATGATATTTTTAAATCGCTCATTTTTGCTAAAGTAACCCTACAAGAAGAAGAATTTAACTTGTATAGAAAATTGTTTGATTTTATGTACAAGGAAGTCATAAAACCCAATGCATATATTTATTTATATCAAAATACAGGACGGTTATTGAACAATATTAAAAAGCGCGGAAGAAGTTATGAGCAAAACATAACGCCTGATTATTTGGAAAAAATAAATCGCGGGTATTTAGATTTCATTAAAAGTTATCCCAGTCAAAATAGCTTGATCATAGACATAAGCAATTTGGATTTTGTAGCCGTAAAGGAAGACTATGAATCCATTCTCGACCAAATTCAGGAATTTATCGTTGGAAAGTCATTTTAAGTTAATTTTCACATATTACTTGTGTAAACCAAAACGATTCCCTTTATTGTACATCCTAATAAAGGAAACTAACTAACTCAAACTCTATATTTCTCGCCCAACTTCGGTTGGGCTTTTTTTTATAAAAACAGGTGAATTACCTCTTTAGTTTAGACCATATATCCCAAACCACAACACCCACGCTTACAGAAATATTTAAAGAATGTTTGGTGCCATATTGTGGAATTTCCAACACATTGTCACAAAACGGAATCACCTCATCGGCAACACCTTTTACCTCATTCCCAAATATCAACACCTGTTTTTTAGAGGCATTTGGAACATAGGTATTCAGCATAGTTGCTTTATCAGCTTGCTCCACTGCCAAAATTTGATTTTCGTCACTTATCAGTTCCTTAATCAGTTCCAATGTACTTTCGCGGTATTCCCAATCAACACTCTCTGTAGCACCCAATGCCGTTTTATGGATATCCTTATGTGGTGGTCTCGCCGTTATACCACAGAGGTAAATTTTTTCGATTAAAAAAGCATCAGACGTTCTAAAAACGGAGCCTATATTATTAAGGCTTCTAATATTATCCAATACAATGATAATGGGCATTTTTTCAGCTTGCCTAAACTCATCAACATTCAACCTGTTTAACTCCTCGTTTTTAAGCTTTCTCATATGAATTACTACTATATGCCAGGTTTATTACAACCCTCCTCCTCACTATAAAATGGAGGAAATTAAACTAGCTATTTTGAAAAATAGCGTTTCATTAAGTTATCCCCAAAGTATCAACAATGGTATAGATTTCCTAAAGAAATTGCTACATTCGTTTTTAATGCTTTTCAGCAAAAATAAGTTAATAAAATCGCTTTGTCCAAAACAGAAAAAACAAAAAAGGTAACGCCTTTAATGAAGCAGTACAATACCATCAAGACTAAATATCCTGATGCCCTATTGCTTTTTCGTGTAGGTGATTTTTATGAGACATTTGGTCCAGATGCAGTCAAGGCATCCAAAATATTAGGCATTATCCTTACACATAGAAACAATGGTGGCGAGAAAATAGAATTGGCAGGTTTTCCTCATCATTCCTTGAACACCTATTTGCCCAAATTGGTAAAAGCAGGGCAAAGGGTTGCCATTTGTGATCAATTGGAAGATCCAAAAATGACCAAGACCATTGTAAAAAGGGGAGTTACAGAACTTGTTACCCCTGGCGTGGCCTTTAATGATGATATTCTTAGCGCCAAGACCAACAATTTTTTGTGCGCTGTCCATTTTGGCAGAAAATTAATCGGTATTTCTTTTTTAGACATCTCTACTGGGGAATTCCTGACCTATGAGGGCAATGAAGAGCAAATAGACAAGCTGTTGCAAAACTTTTTACCTAATGAGGTATTGGTCTCCAAAGTTCATAAAAAGGAATTTTTGGACGTGTTCGGGCATCAATTCCATACCTTTTATATGGAAGATTGGGTCTATCAAGAAGATTATGCCATAGAGACCCTTACCAATCATTTTAAAACAGCCACCTTAAAAGGTTTTGGCGTGGCCAATTTATATCACGGCATAGTAGCATCTGGTGTGGTGCTGCACTACCTTTCTGAAACGCAGCACAGGCAATTACAGCATATAAACAAACTACAGCGCATTGCTGAAGAGGAATACATTTGGATGGATAGGTTCACCATTAAAAACTTAGAACTGCACCATTCCACCAATCTTAATGCGGTCACCCTTATAGATATCATTGACAAAACCATTTCTCCAATGGGAGGGCGTTTGTTAAAACGATGGTTAGCACTGCCGCTTAAAAATATTGAGAAAATACGCCGAAGGCACCAAGTGATTGCCCATTTGTCCTCTAATAAAACCACTCTTGGAAAATTGCAACAATGGCTAAAACAAATAGGGGATATAGAACGATTGATCTCTAAAGTAGCCACAGGTAAAATTAACCCCAAAGAAGTAATTCAGCTTAAAAATTCTTTGGAAGCTATTGTGCCCATAAAACAATTGGCCTCCCAAAGTGAGAATGAAGCCTTAAAACTCATAGGAGACCAGTTACATTCCTGTAATCTGCTACGCGATAAAATAAAGGAGCTCCTAAATGAAGAAGCCCCTGTACATATTCCCAAAGGAAAAACCATTGCTGATGGATATTCTGAAGAGTTGGATGAACTTAGAGGAATGGCATTTTCTGGCAAGGATTATTTAAACAAAATGTTGGAACGGGAAACCAAGAGAACGGGAATAACTTCTCTTAAAATAGCGTCTAACAATGTTTTTGGTTATTATATAGAAGTCCGAAACACTCATAAAGACAAGGTTCCAAAGGAATGGATCAGAAAACAGACCTTGGTCAATGCAGAACGATACATCACTGAGGAACTCAAGGAATATGAAGGTAAAATACTGGGAGCCGAAGAGCGTATTCTAAGTTTGGAACAGCAATTATTTTCACAGCTCATTGTATGGATGCAGGAATATATAAGCCCTGTTCAAAACAATGCCCAGCTCATTGCACAATTGGATTGCCTTTGCGGATTTACCCAATTGGCCACGGAAAACAATTATGTGGAACCTTCTCTAAATGATTCCACAGAAATAGAAATTATAAATGGACGGCATCCCGTTATTGAAAAACAATTGCCTTTGGGAGAAACCTATATTCCCAATGATGTGATCTTAAATAGGGACAATCAACAAATCATTATGATCACTGGACCCAATATGAGCGGTAAGTCGGCTATATTACGCCAGACCGCTTTAATTGTACTATTGGCGCAGATGGGAAGTTTTGTTCCCGCAGAAGCTGCAAACATTGGTTATGTGGACAAAATTTTTACCCGTGTGGGTGCAAGTGACAATATTTCTATGGGAGAATCCACTTTTATGGTGGAAATGAACGAGACCGCATCTATACTAAACAACTTATCCGAACGTAGTTTGGTTCTATTGGATGAAATTGGTCGCGGCACCAGTACCTATGATGGTATTTCCATTGCTTGGGCCATTTCTGAATATTTGCACGAACACCCAGCAAGAGCAAAAACATTGTTTGCAACACATTATCACGAACTTAATGAAATGTGCAACACCTTTGAGCGCATTAAAAACTATAATGTATCAATAAAAGAGTTAAAAGACAATGTGCTTTTCTTAAGAAAACTCACCCCTGGCGGCAGTGAGCACAGTTTTGGTATCCATGTGGCCAAAATGGCGGGAATGCCCCAACAGGTGATACAAAAAGCAAACAAAATATTAAAGAAGTTAGAGAAATCCCATTCCAGCGAAGAACTAACAGATAAATTGCAATCCGTACAAGATGAGATGCAGTTGAGCTTTTTTAATCTAGACGACCCCCTTTTGGAGCAAATAAAGGAGGAAATCATTCATTTAGACATTAATACATTGACTCCTGTTGAAGCACTTATGAAGTTAAATGAAATTAAACGCATGCTGACCAAAAAAGGGAAAGCCACTTCTTAGTTTAGCTCCATATTTTTTATTTCTTTTTTTGACAAAAATTGCTTTGCTTTTTATAGAATTATATTAAATTTGCACCCGCATCTTTTAGGAGATGCCCACGTTCATAAAAATGCGAAAGTAGCTCAGGGGTAGAGCATCACCTTGCCAAGGTGGAGGTCGAGGGTTCGAATCCCTTTTTTCGCTCATTGTTACCAATTGGCTGTTAGGACTAACAGTACTGGCTCGAGTGGTGGAATTGGTAGACACGTTGGACTTAAAATCCAATGGCCGTAACGGCCGTATGGGTTCAAGTCCCATCTCGAGTACAAGGGAGATAGCCGAGGTTTTACCTCGGCTTTTTCATGCTCAAAAATGCACGTGGTACAACAGAATCAAGTATAAAACTTGGGGACTAGTGAAAATTATGCGTAAATTTTAGTTAGCCTATTAGAGGGAAAATGTAATATCTCTGACACCTCTAATGAGTTCTAAACTCTTTTATTTTAGCATTAAAAAGGGGGCAAACATAAAATTTCGCCCTCAATTTTTACGTTTGACCCGAAGTCTGATTAAAGCCATCCCTGATTTTTTTATAAGCGACACGCATTTGTGATTCAACTGTTTTTATCGAAATATTTAAGATATCGGCGATTTCCTTATATTTTTTACCTTCTATTTTGCTCAAAAGCAAGATCTGCTTGCAACGCGGGGGCAAATTTTCTATCAATAATACTAATTTAGCGGTTCTATCACTTACGAGCTCCGCTGTCTCATTGAGACGGTCATCTAAAGCTTTTTGCTTCAATTCATCAAAAACTTTGGTTTTATATCGATTCTTTCTATGCTGATCGATATATAAATTTCGTGCTGTTTTGAATAGGTAATTTTTCAGAGAAGGCCTATCTAATAGAGATTTTCTATTGTCCCATACTACAATAAAACTATTTTGAACAATATCCTTGGCCTCCTGATGATTATGGGTAAACGTGGTTATGTAGGCTAATAATGGTCCATATAGACTTTTGAAAATTATTTTAAAAGCTGCGTGATCTACATATTCTATTTTAAGTGCCGATTCATCCTTGTTCATAAAACATTTTTTCGACTTAGTCGCTTTGTTAAGTGCATCATTTAGGACAAACTTAAGAATAAAATATGGAGCAAAAAATCAAGAACCTCTCACTTTTCGAACTCAGGGAGCGTTTCTCAGATGGCGAGAGCTCCCTTTCCACTTTTCGAAACTTAAATTTGGGGCGATGACTTCTAATGTCGT
The DNA here is from genome assembly GCA_964398035.1 of uncultured Flavobacteriaceae bacterium. Taxonomy (GTDB): domain Bacteria; phylum Bacteroidota; class Bacteroidia; order Flavobacteriales; family Flavobacteriaceae; genus Saonia. The sequence goes on from CAYNLI010000002.1 coordinate 57,588, forward strand.
AAGTGCGACCACTATGTATGACATCTGTTAGGACTATCTGAACGAATACTGTTATAATTTCAACAGGATTTTTGTAAAGAAGCAGGTATTCGACAATCTGGAGCCACGAATGGCAAAGACCTCACCCTGCTATATCAAAAATATTAGCACTTAAGCGCCTAAGTCAATAACTTTTTTGACCTTCAACCAAGGGAAGCCCACAACAACTATTGAAAAAATATTTCATTTTCTTTTAAGGGTTTATTGATAACGGATCGTTTTAATCATATAATAACCATGTAATGAGTAATTCATTAGAAAAATTAATTGTAAAATACTTTACTGATTCCCTCTCTCCAGCGGAATTATCAAGACTATCTGACTTGTTAAAAGATGTAAAGAAACAACAAGTATTCGAAGAGTATACCAGAAATTATTATGACCTGAACTCTACTTTACAACGCGTGAACCTAGATGAAACACATAGTGACTTGCTAGGAAAAATAGAATGGACTAGGAGACATAATAAATTTTCTTATAAAAAGTGGTATAAGATTGCAGCTGTTTTTATAGCTATAATCGGGATGAGCCATTTTCTTTTTTTAACATTTAATGATTTTTTCAAAGATAAAATAGATGATAACGAGATTACCTTAACACTTGAGAATGGGGATGTCAAAGTAATCTTAGAAGGTGACAATGAGAATATCGTAAATAACGAGGGGCTGGTGGTAGGAAAACAAGAAGGAACAAAGTTGATTTATAGAAATAACAAAAATGCTAGTACTGATTCTATAGAGGATCTTGTGTACAATGAACTAGCAGTTCCTTACGGGAAAACGTTTCGATTGACCTTATCGGATGGGACTCTGGTGCATTTAAATGCGGGAACTACCATAAGATACCCAGTAAAATTTCTAGAAAATGGAGATAGACAAATTTATTTGAACGGCGAGGCGTATTTTGAGGTAGCACATGACAAAGACCACCCCTTTATTGCAAACACCAAAGAAATGAAGATAAGGGTTTTGGGTACTAGCTTTAATATAAGTTCTTATAACGAAGATAGTTTGATAAATACTGTATTGATCGAAGGTTCCGTAGCCCTATATAAGAATGATGAAGTTTTTGATGATAAAACCTCGATTTCATTGGTTCCTGGTCAGGTTGCCTCTTGGGACAAGGTAGAAAAACAGCTCCAAATCAGTGAGAGTGATATTGATGAATATATAGCTTGGACCAGAGGAAAGCTATTGTTCAAGGTCAGGCCTTTTTCAGAAATCAGAAAAGTGCTCGAAAGGCACTATAATATATCGATAATCAATAATTATAAATTTTTAGATGATCAACGGTTTTTTGCGAAATTCGATACAGAAACCATTGAACAGGTGTTGATTTCATTTCAGAGCGGTCAACCCTTTTCATTTGAGATAAACGGAAGTAATATACTAATCAATGAACCTTAAAAACAAATGCCAATGCAATAGATATTTTAAAGGCTATTGAATTATATCCTTTGTGTTTTTATCATACCACACTTTTACGCATTATTTTGATAATACCTCATCGAATAGCGATGTTATTCTCTTTAATTCCACTTTGGTTTTGTATTAAAGTTTGCTGTCATAATTTCATGAATACAATTCAAATTAGTCTCTAGACAACCAAAATCAACTATTTAGGATTGCTTTATACAAAAAATCGAGAAATGCTGCAACATTTCCCGACTTCATAAAGTGATTTAATTAATGAGTAATTAACTCACCAAATACACTACGAAAATATGAAAAGATTCATAATATGGAGAATACTTCTGTTTATTCTCGCAAAATTTAGCTTAAAAATGAAATTGACAACCTTGTTGCTTATTATTTCATTGTTTAGGGTCCAAGCAGGTATATATTCACAGAATACGTTAATTTCTTTAAATCTGAAATCTGTTAAAGTAATTATGGCTCTTGAAAAAATAGAGTCTCAAAGCCAATTTAAATTTTTGGTGAATGAGAATGTCATTCATGATTTTGGCTTGGTTTCGATAAAGATCAAGCGAAAGCGTATCGAAAAGGTACTAGATGAGTTATTTTCAGATACCAACATAACATATAAGATAATTGACCGTCAGATTGTCTTAAGAAAAAGGAGAATGAATAATAAAGTGGTTCCAAAGACCATCGAGAAGAAAAACTATCTACAGAGTAGTATCCAAGGAACCATTACTGATGAAAAAGGTCAACCCTTACCTGGGGCCAGTATTATTGAAAAAGGTACTACGAACGGAGCCCAATCTGATTTTGATGGTAATTTCTCATTGCTATTAGTTAATCAAAATGCAACTTTAGTGATTTCTTATATAGGTTTTGCAACTAAGGAAGTCGTTATCGATGGGCAAACAAACCTTGCCATAGCCTTGGAAGAAGATACTGCTGGTCTTGATGAAGTAGTAGTGGTTGGTTATGGTGCCCAAAAAAAAATAAACTTAACTGGAGCCATCGCAACAACATCAGGGAAGGTTCTTGAAAACCGTGCCATATCCAATGTATTGGAAGGTTTGCAGGGAACTGTTGGAGGATTGAACATTACCAATTCCAATGGCGGACCAGGTAGTGCTCCTAAAATTAATATTAGAGGAGCTACCTCTATTAACGGGGGTTCACCTTTGGTTCTTGTAGATGGAGCCCAAATGAATCTTAGTCAAGTCAATCCTAATGACATCGAAAGCATATCTGTTTTAAAAGATGCGGCTTCCGCAGCTATTTATGGTTCAAGGGCAGCATATGGTGTAATATTAGTTACTACAAAAAAAGGAAAAAGGAATACCAAAACTAGAGTCACCTATAGTAGTAGTACCTACCTGTCAAAACCAACCACATTGCCAAAAAAATCCGACAGTTATAAATTTGCTTTGTATGTTAACGAAATGAGGAGAAGTGACAACAAAAGCACCCCGTTTAATAATGAACATCTTGCATTGATCAAAGCAACTGTGAATGGGACAGGGGTTTCTGGTGTGAATTACACGCTTAAACCTGGTAATAGTGGTGCTTATTATGAACATGCTAATACCAATTGGTCAGATTTGGTGTTCAATGATGCGGCACTTGGCCGCATCCATAACCTTTCAGTTTCTGGAGGTTCTAAAAAAACAAGCTATCACACCTCTTTTGGCTATACTGGATTTGATGGTGTAGTGAAAGTCGGGGGAGATAACTACAAAAGATACAACATTAACCTAAAGTTGGATACAGATGTTTTTAAATGGCTAACCTCCTATTTTCAAGTGAATTTTTCAAAAGAATCTATTAATAGTTATAATGCAGTACCAGGACATGGGAGCAATTTATTCCATACTGTATGGAGAGCTCGCCCTATCCTGACACCTACTTTTGAGAAGGATGGCACTACCTATCCAACTTTTATACGACTAAACCCTGTGAGCACCTTGCTGAATTCAGGACGGAAAATTATCTCCAAATATAATTTAAATACCAAATTTGGGCTGAAAATGACTTTTGGAAAGATTGGTGTTTTTTCAAACTTCACATACAATCCATATTTTTTCGAGGCAGTTGAGAATAATAAATCCATAAAATCCTTAATTCCTTGGAAACCCAATAACCCTATACGTGAAGATGGTAAACCTGAATATGTTAGAAAGAGAAATGGAGTAGACAATTATTATGCTTTTGATGCATACACCCAATACGAAAATACTTTTAACGATAAACATTATTTAAAAGCAATGGTCGGGTATAATCAAGAATGGAAAACATTGTCGAACGTTATTGCTTATAATACAGATTTAATCAGCCCCGATGTTATTTCCTTGACCAATACCACAGGGGAACATCCAATTGTTTCAGATGCCTATAATCAGTGGGCCTTGAGAGGTGCGTTTATGCGTCTTAATTACACATTCAAAGATAGGTATCTTATAGAAGTAAATGGTAGATACGATGGGTCATCACGCTTTAAAAAAGATGACCGTTTTGGTTTTTTTCCTTCAATTTCAGCAGGATGGCGAATATCTGAGGAAGTATTTATGAACAATGTATCCTTTGTTGATAATTTTAAATTGCGTGCCTCGTACGGTTCGTTGGGTAATCAAAGTGTTAATACATTATATCCTATTTCAGAATATCAAACTATTTCTCAAGTAAGATATGGTCTTGATGGAGCAAGACCAGTTGGACTACAACCCGGTAATCCGTTGGCGAGTTCTCGTACATGGGAAACCGTTTCGACCATTAATTATGGTCTAGATGCCACCCTGTTTAGAGGTTTGAACCTTACGTTTGATATCTATAAACGAACTACTGAAGATATGTTGGTCTCCGGGGATGCTCTTCCAGGAGTATATGGGGCAAATACCCCTCAAAAAAATGCTGCCGATCTTGAAGTGAATGGTTGGGAAGCCTCCTTGAGCTGGAGGAATCAATTAGACAACGGAATCAAATATAATATAGGGTTTATGCTATCTGATTGGAAAGGTGAGATTACCAAATTTGAAAACCCTACCAAATCACTTTCAAAAGCATTCTATAAGGGTGAAACGATAGGTCAAATATGGGGGTATGAAACTATGGGCTTGTTCCAAACACCTGAAGAAATTGCAACAGCAGCAGACCATTCACCCCTTGGAGCAGGTAATTTAGTAGCCCCAGGAGATGTGCACTATGCCGATTTGAACAATGATGGTGAAATAAACCCAGGAGACGACACCGTGGATAACCCTGGTGATCGTAAAATAATCGGCAACATGACACCCCGATATAGTTATGGTATCCGAGGGGAGGTAGATTGGAAAGGCTTTGATTTTAACTTCTTTTTCCAAGGAGTGGGTAAAAGAGATTTTTGGTTAACAGGTCCGCTTGTATTTGGAGGTACACAAGGTTATGGAAATTCAATCGTTACAGATGAGTTATATAATAATATTTGGAGTGATGGCACATTTGGTATACCCGAAAACCGCAATGCATTTTATTTTAGGCCGAGTGAAGGTGCGGTCTCTAGACGAAATAGCCAAATACAAACACGCTATCTACAAAATGCCGCTTATTTGCGCCTTAAAAACATAACACTAGGGTATTCCTTGCCGAATACTTTAGTCAATAAGATTGGTATTTCGGGTTGCAGGTTATACCTCTCAGCCGAGAATATGCTGACTTTTACAAAGTTGAAATCTAATTTCGATCCCGAGGTGTTAGTTCTCAATGAATCAGGACAGGGTGCTACAAGCCCGAGAATTGGTGATTCTCAGACCGGAAAATCTTATCCGATATCCAAACGACTATTGCTTGGAATCAAACTTAATTTTTAATTCACCTTAAATATTTAATAAAATGAACAATAAAATATTATTTATACTTTTTATGGTGTTTGTGTTGGCTAGCTGTAACGATGAATTTTTAGATCGATTGCCAGAGACAAGTATTACAGAAGATAATTTCTGGAATACAGAACAAGATTTAATAGCCTATAATAACCAATTATATGCCACGTATTATGAACCGAAAGGCTTTGGGAGTCTTCATGAGAATTATGTTCTAGAGGGCATGAGTGACAATGCATTTTCAGATTCTCCAAGTGATCTCCGGTTGGGAGTTCATTCTGCAAGTAATCCTATTACAAGTATCAGTATATGGAATTGGAATTGGGAACTAATTAGAAATATCAATGTTTTTCTTGAAAACTACAAAAATACACTCATAGATGAATCGATTCAGAATAAACATGCTGCCGAAGCTAGGTTGTTAAGAGCATTGAGTTATTACGATAAAGTAAAATTATATGGGAATTTACCACTAATTGATAAAGTATTATCGGAGGATGACGAACTTGTTTTTACCACACAATCAAGCAGGAACGAAATAATCCAGTTCATCATAGACGATTTGAATTTTGCCGTTCAATGGCTTCCTGAAGGAGCACCAACAGGAAAGTTTTCCAAAAATATTGCATTGGCTTATAAAGCTAGAATTACTCTTCATGAAGGTACATTTAGAAAATACCACGGTTTAGGAGGAGAATCTCCCTTTTTACAAGCAGCAGCCAATGCGGCTAATGAGGTTATTGCAAGTGAAAAATATCAAATAACCTCCGATAGTTATTTCTCTTTATTCAACAGTACAGATTTATTAGGTAACAAAGAGGTTGTTTTCTACAAGGATTATGATGAAACGCTACAGATTTATCATAATATCGTAAACAGTATTACGAATGTTGCAGGACAGTCTTATGGAGGCACCAAAAGCCTGATCAACGATTACCTGTGTACTGATGGACTTTCAATTTCTGATAGCCCTCTATATCAGGGCGATGAGGTTATTGCTAATGAATTCATCAATAGGGATTTACGTCTGAGTGCAACATTTGCATCTCCAAACGATTCTAGATTTTCTTACTTTATGGGAAATAAAATCTATTTGAATTCATCGCCTAATGGGTTTCCTATATCAGCATCTCCCTCTGGTTATCATGCCGCTAAATTTTTCAATGATGACCGAGTTCATACTGCTGCATTTGCCAGAGATTGGGGAGATTATCCATTATTTCGATATGCCGAGGTACTATTGATTTATGCAGAAGCAAAAAAAGAACTTGGAAGCCTTACACAAGGAGATATTGATATATCAATAAATTTGTTAAGAACAAAAGCAGGAGTGGCAGATATGACCCTTGCCAATGCCTCGGTAAATGAAATTAGACGGGAAAGACGTGTTGAACTTGCACTTGAAGGAATGCGCTATGATGATTTGATGCGTTGGAAACAAGGACCATTGTTGGCTCAACCTGTATTGGGTATAAAATTTACCGCAGATAATATTGCTGATTACCATGATTATGAAATTGGGACTGATATTACTTTGGATGCATCTGGTTATGTCAAATCAAACAGTATATATGATTTTGATGAAAATAAGCATTATTACTTTCCCATACCGATTAATGAATTATCGCTAAACCCTAATCTTGTACAAACCAATGATTGGTAAAACTACATCTAGCTATTAACAATAACGAACTTAGTTGAATTTTTTGATTGAAGTGAAAAATTAGGTTTTTATACCCAATTGAAAAAATTTAACTAAGTTCGTTTCAATAAACGTAATGGAAATGTCGACAAACACGGGTATTTCTACCAAGAACTCTACAATGAAAGATATGCAATGGAGAGAACCAATGCTTGGCTATTTTATATTGCTACTTTTAATGATTTAATACTACAATCTCCAGTTAGATAGGTTCTAATTGTCTGCTGTTAATTGCAGCAGTATTTAAAAAATTCTAAAAACCTAAAAAAAAGGTTAAATTATTTTTTTAAAAAATTAGAAACCATTTGATTATTGGAGTCTAACAACATATTTTTCTAATAACCAAAGGTCTAAAAATACCATATGAAAATCATATACAATTTACGATTGCTATTTTACATATTATGTATAGCATCTTGTAAACCATCAGCTAAAAATGACCAAGAAAAAACTAAAGAATCGAACAGACCCAACATTGTTTTTATTTATACAGATGATCAAACTTACGAATCGATTAACGCTCTGGGAAATGCCGAGATTCAGACACCGAACCTTGATCGATTGGTCAATTCTGGAACCACTTTTACCCATGCCTATAATATGGGGGGGTGGCATGGAGCGGTATGTGTTGCTTCTAGATCGATGATTATTTCTGGTTCGTTTATCTGGAATGCCAAACAAAAAGATAGTCTGTGGGCAAAAAGAGATTCCATAGCCTTGAAACAAACCTGGAGTAGATTAATGGCCAATCAGGGATATAAGACATATATGACCGGCAAATGGCATGTTAAAGCTCCAGTAGATATGATCTTTGAGCGATTTGCACATATAAGACCTGGAATGCCAGAAGATCAGAGGAAGGAATTAAGGGTCTCAATCAAGAAATGGAAGGAAGAATCTGGCGATATGAAGGATTGGAACAATTATATGCCCCTAGGCTATGCTCGCCCCAAAAATGAAAATGACAATTCATGGTTGCCTATGGATTCTATTCATGGAGGCTTTTGGGAAGGTGGAAAGCATTGGAGCGAGGTGGTAAGAGATGATGCTTTGAGGTTTCTCAAAGATGCCAGTACTAATGATAAGCCATTTTTTATGTACCTCGCATTTAACGCTCCACATGATCCAAGACAGGCTCCACAAATTTTTTTGGATATGTATCCATTGGATAAAATTTCCGTTCCTGAAAATTTCCTGCCAGAGTATCCTTGGAAAGACGATATTGGTAATGGACCAAACCTTAGGGATGAAGCATTGGCACCGTTTCCAAGAACAGAATATGCAGTAAAGAAACATAGACAGGAATATTATGCCAGCATCACCCATTTGGATGAACAGATAGGTGAAATAATCGATGCCCTAGAGGCTTCCGGTGAACTGGATAACACCTATGTTTTCTTTACTGGAGATCACGGATTGTCTGTCGGGCAGCATGGATTAATGGGCAAACAGAGTCTTTTTGATCATAGCATCAGGGTTCCGTTGATGGTAGTTGGACCTAATATACCAAAGGGGAAAAGATTAGATCAGGATGTTTACTTGCAGGATATTATGGCCACAAGTCTTGAATTGGCAGAAATTGAAAAACCTTCCTATGTACAGTTTAACAGTTTTCTGGACATTATTAGCGGCAAAAGGCAAGAAAGTCATTATGATGCTGTTTATGGAGCTTATATAAATTTCCAAAGAATGATAAGAAAAGATGGATATAAATTATTGGTCTATCCTAAAATTGACAAAATTTTATTGTTCGATATGAAAAATGACCCCAAAGAAATCAATGATATCTCCAAAGACATTGAACAGACCAAACGTGTAAAGTCACTTTTTGCCGATTTATTACAATTACAAATGAAAGTAAACGATTCTTTAGATTTATCGGAGCTATACCAATCGCTACAAGATTAAACTCCCAAGTGATAATAGGATTATTTCTGTTATGAACAGTCAAATACAATAACAACATTATGTTTAAAATAGGGTTCTTATTATTGCTGATTCTTCTGTTTTTATCCAGTTGTACTACAATAAAGAAGGAGTCTAACATTTCTGAAACAGCATCAGGGATTATTTCAGAGAAGCCCAATATCATTTTGATAATGGCCGATGATCTAGGCTATGGTGATGTCGGGTTTAATGGGAATACTACGATTAAAACACCCGCTATTGACCAATGGGCACTTGACGGTATAAAATTTAATCGTTTTTATGCCGCCACACCTGTTTGTTCGCCAACTAGAGGCAGTGTGCTGACCAGTCGTCATCCGTTCCGTTACGGAATCTATTTTGCTATCTCGGGCCATGTAAAACAGCAGAAAGTTCTTCTTCCCGAAGTATTAAAACAACAAGGATCTACTACTGGGCATTTTGGTAAGTGGCATTTAGGAACACTTACCGATGAAGAACAAAATAGATGGGGAGGCTGGGATAAAGATCCAGCGAGTAATTTTTCGCCACCTTGGCTAAATGGTTATGATGCCTGTTTCGTTACCGAATCAAAGGTGCCTACTTGGAATCCAATGTACGATAAAAAATATACGTTGCTTGATGGCTCTATTCAAGAAGAAGCACCGAGATACCATACCGACTACTGGGAAGGGCCGAGTCGAAAAGCAAAAAAAAATCTAAAGGGAGACGACTCTCTTGTAATTATGGATAGGGTTATTCCGTTCATTGAAGTAGCAGTAGAAAAAAATCAACCCTTTTTTAGTATCATCTGGTTCCATACTCCGCACAAACCCGTAATAGCGGATCCGGAGTATCGCACCATGTATTCTAGACATACGGAGTATGAACAGAACTACTTTGGATGTATTACGGCAATGGACGACCAAATTGGTCGTTTGCGTTCAAAACTTCAGGAATTGGGAATAGAAGAAAATACGATGATTTGGTTTTGCTCGGACAATGGACCTGAAGGTAAAATTATTGACCCTGATAGCTCCCTAGGGTCAGCAGGAATATTTAATGGAAGAAAGCCTAGTTTGCTCGAGGGTGGCATTCGTGTGCCCGCTTTTATGGGTGTATTGGACATTCATAAAAAAGGATATGAAAACCCGATTGATGGGGTTAGTTTGAAGTTGATGATGGAGGGTGGAATGAGCGCAAGAAACTCACCCATTGGTTTTAAAAACCAAACTCAAAGGGCTTGGATCGCCGAACGCTATAAAATTTATTCGAACGATAATGGAAATACCTTTAAATTATTCGACTTGATAGATGACCCTATGGAAAAAAACAATCTAGCCACTCAATTGGCCGGCATAAAAGCCGATTTTCTCAAATGGGAAACCTCATGCGCCAATAGTGATGAGAGGAATGATTATCGTTAAATATGGGTAAAAAAGAAAGCATTTTTATAATGCGATAATATTATAATAAGAAAAATAAAGATGGTCAAAGTTGATATACAAGCCTGCTTCCCTGTTTGGGCTGGTTTAAGTAAAGTAAAAAACTTGTTTATCTTTTTGGATTGTATCGAAAATCACAGAGTTTGCATCTCGCCGAAGGTGTTTTCGAGTTGTATGGCAGGAAAAGGGAAATGAATTATTATATAAATACCAACAAGTTATGAAATCGAGTTCTATTATGATCATGATACTCTTCATTGGGTTATTGGGGTGTAAGCCTTCAGGCAAAAAACAATCAAAAACAGAAAAGGATGTAGGGGATACACAATTGTTAAACCTTGGGGAAATGGTTCAAACTGTCCCCATGGAATCATTTTATCAGGATGAAGGATGGTTTACTTGGGGAGGAAGCATGGTACAAGGAGATGATGGTAAATATTATTTATTTTATTCACGTTGGCCGTATGAAACCCAGCATAAAGGTTGGCTAATGACTTCGGAAATTGCCTGCGCCATTGCCGACAAACCTACCGGGCCATATACATTTCATTCGGAAATACTAAAAGGTAGAGGGGAAGGTTATTTCGATGCCAATACGATTCACAACCCACATATCCATAAGTTCAATGGCAAATATTATCTTTATTATATAGGAGCCAAGACAAAGGATAAAAGAGAGGAAACAAGACGTACACAGCGAATCGGGGTTGCGGTTTCCGAAAATATCAAAGGACCATGGAAACGTTTTGATGCACCGCTTTTAGATGTAGGCCCAGGTTCGTTCGATAGTGGTTTTACAACAAATCCATCCGTTGTCCGTAAGAACGACAGCACCTATATAATGGTATACAAATGTATCGATGACAGAAACAGAGTTGTTCATGGCGTGGCTTTCTCCAAGTCTCCCACGGGTCCGTTCACAAAACATAACAAACCTATATTCACTATAAAAAACAGCAAGTTCCCCGCAGAAGACCCTTTTATCTTTATGCACAATGAAAAGTTATATACTATATTGTCCGATAATCATGGTGAATTTACAGGAATAAAACAGGCACTTTGTCTTTTTACATCAGATAACGGAATTGACTGGGTTCTGGCAGAACATCCATTAGTTTCTAATCGTAAAATAGAATGGGAAGATGGAACCATCGAGGAGCTTAGAGACCTTGAACGACCTCAAATATGGTTTGATGCGAACAATGAACCTACAGTACTATTTTGTGCTGCGACGCGGGTAGAGCGTACACAAGGTAATAGTTTCAATATCCATATACCGTTAAAAAAATATCAAGATACAAATGGCAATTAATGCTCTATAACAAGTTCAAAATAAGCAAGGTATTATATAATAAGGCTATAGTTTAGAATAGCTATTATTTTTACATCTTCATGCTATGAAGATATCAGCGCTCAAATCAGGATTATTGAACCTATCAAAATATGAAAGGCAACGGTAAATAGGCTTCAAAAACGAACTTAGTACCTTTTGAAACTATCAAGGATTATGACTAATTGTTGTGTTTAGGCAAATATTCTAGTTAATCTAAAGAGGAAAAATTCTACGTTTTTAACACCTCTAAAACTAAAGGTTGAACTAATTTATGGAAATGAATTAGAATCTATTGAGCAGGCTAAAACTAGTATTTTTGAGTACGTAGAAGTATGGTATAATAAAAAACGATTACATTCTTCTTTAGGATATAAAACCCCTTATGAAGTAGAACAAGAATTTTATCAATTTAAATATGTAGCATAGGTCTTAGAAAATTTGTCCGCCTTTTTGTTGAAAGTCCAAAAAGCAAAATCACATGTTGGTGATACAAAAGGCCACTAAACTTTCTGTTAAGGGTTTTATTTAGAATTCTTCAAACCTGTTTACTTTTCTTTTTAAAACAATAAGTTCTTCATGCAGTTTTTCAATTTTTTCCAAAAGATGGTGTATTGCCTCTAACCCATCTAAATTTATATTCAACTCTTGGTGCAAACGGACCAGTTTTTCAAGTTTTGGTAAATCATCCTGATGAAAAAATGGTTTTTTTTTAACATAATCAATTTGTATAAGGTCATATTCCCCAAGAGAGAAAACAAAAGATTCATCAATCTTGTGGCCATAACAAAAATCCGTGATTGCTATATAATTTTTTATCTCCATATTATAAATCTGTTTTCGCCAATTCCTTGAACAATTCTTTTTGTTTTTCTGATAATTTGGACGGCATTTTAATATTGTAAGTAATAAATAAGTCTCCAAATTCACTTTCTTTCTTATATCTAGGAAAACCTTTGCCCTGTAATTTTACTTTACTGCCATTTTGGGTTTCTGGTTTCACTTTCATTTTAACTTTTCCATTAAGTGTATCCACTATTATATCTCCCCCAAGCACCGCAGTAGTCAAAGAAACATTTACAGATTTGTACAGATTTGCCCCATCTCTTTTAAAATCTGTATTGTTAATGATTGAAAATGTAATGAACAAATCTCCATTAGGTCCATTATTGACCCCTTTACCTCCATGTCCTTTAATTTTAATTGTTTGTCCATTTTCAACTCCAGCAGGTATGGTAATCCGTATATTTTTACCATTTACATTTAATGTCTGTTTATGAGTGGAAAAAGCATCCATAAGGTTTAGTCTTAATTCCGCATTATAATCCTGACCCCTAAACCTTACATTTCTTCCTTGGGTTCTGGCTCCACCGAACATAGATTCAAAAAAATCAGAAAAATCATTGGCAGAACCACCAGAATAAGTATACCCTTTAGGACTCCCCTGTTGCCTTCTAGCGTTTTTTGCTTTCTCAAACTCCTCTGCATGTTGCCAATCTTTGCCATATTGATCGTATTTTTTTCTTTTTTCAGAATCACTCAATACCTCATTGGCTTCATTGATTTGCTTAAATCTTTTTTCTGCTTCCAAATCTTTGGGGTTAAGGTCTGGATGATATTTTCTAGCCTGTTTTCTGTAGGCCTTTTTAATATCCTTTTCAGAAGCACTTTTATCAATACCCAATACTTTGTAATAATCAATAAATTCCATAAAAAAATCAATCTATTTTATAACCATGAACATCACTGTTAAAATACTCGAAATCCCCATCTTCTAAATTCCATATGGCCTTCATTGTTGTTGGAATGCACAAACCTTTCATGACTTTATAGTTTTCGGCCTTACCTGTAAAATACTCTAACTTTTCGCCACAATATCGTTGTGATTCAAAAGAAACTATTAACCCGTCATCATTAAAATGAAAAGTTCCCTCTGCATAAATATTATTTATGGAAACATGGGCTTTTACGGAATGTTCATTTATTTCTTCCCAGCTAATGTTTTCACTTAAAAACCCTATTGGGTAAAATATTAATTCTCCCAAACAACGAACAAGAGCACTTATGTCTGTTTTTATCCCTTCTGACAAAGCTACATTCTTAAGCCCCAACAAGCTTACCTTTACTTCTCCTTTGCCATTAATGCTCTTATCCCTGATGAACAATGGAAAGGCCTTGGCGCTCCATATAAATCCAGGATGCTTGGCTGTCATATATTGTGTAGCCGAAAAACTTGTCCATCCTTTTAAAGGACTGGTCTTTATTCTTCCTATTTGTTTAAAAATTATATTACAATCCTTGCACATCCCTATAACACCTACCTTTTCTAAATATTTTTTCATGATAAAAGGCAAGCTTTTCAAATCCTCTCTTGTTATAAGGTTTTCTTTCTTATCATACATGTTGAAGAAAAATTCTTTTTCCTTTTCCAATTGATCATTAAAATGATAGAAACCGTAAAAAACCATAAAAATCAATCCAAATACAACTAACAGTATTATGTATAATATCATTCCTATATCCTTTATACAATAAACAAATTGGACATTAAAGTAACTATACCCATACTCATTAAAGAGTTTTTGTTTAGTCAAATCTAATCTTTGGAATCAATATTAAAAATGATAAATATCATTTTGGTTTTTTGAAAATTAAAAAGGGATACAAAAGCTGCCTCCCAAATGTAGAATGATTTTTTTATTGAGCAATATAGAAATTGCAGAACATTT
>CAYNLI010000003.1:0-67563 GCA_964398035.1 uncultured Flavobacteriaceae bacterium
CACCGTCTGTGAACGATTTAAAGAAATGGTAAAACATTTCCGTTGGCATATCCCCCACTTTCTCTCTCTTAAAATCGGCATCCCAAACCAACCAGTTACGTCCGCCAAAATCTATTGCTACTTGCGCTAGGCAATCATCCATTGGCAAACAGAAACCATAGCGTTCTATTCCCAATTTGTTTCCAAGAGCTATATTGAAAACTTCGCCCAAAGCAATAGCAGTATCTTCTATAGTGTGGTGCTCGTCTACCTCTAAATCACCGTTGACTTTAATGGTCAGATCCATTTGTCCATGACGTGCCAATTGATCTAGCATGTGATCAAAAAATGCCAACCCTGTTGAAATATTTCCTTTCCCTGTTCCATCAAGATTCAATTCTATTTGAATATCCGTTTCATTGGTTTTTCTACTGATGGATGCCGTTCTATTTTCAAGTTTTAAAAACTCATAGATTTTCTCCCAATCACTAGTCTCTATAGCAATGGTCTCATTTAACTCTTCTTGTTTTACCGTAATTTCCCCTGTTCCCAAATTGGTCTTATCATTGATGAAAATTCCTTTAGAACCAAGGTTTTTAGCGAGTTCCATGTCCGTTAAACGGTCACCAATGACAAAGGAGTTTGCTAAATCATACGTTTCTGAAAAATATTCTGTCAACAATCCTGTTCCCGGTTTTCTGGTATCGGCATTTTCATGGGGGAAAGTTCTGTCAAGAAAAACCTTGTCGAAAATTACTCCTTCATTTTCAAAAGACTTCATTATAAAATTATGCACGGGCCAAAAAGTATCCTCAGGAAAAACATCGGTTCCCAACCCATCTTGATTGGTGATCATCACCAATTCATAATCCAATTCTTTGGCAATTTTTCCAAGAAATGTAAACGCTTTGGGATAGAATATCATTTTCTCAAATGCATCTATCTGCTCGTCCGCCGTTTCTTTGATGATGGTTCCGTCCCTGTCTATGAATAATACTTTTTTCATACGATATCAAATCTAATATGTGATCTTTAATTATATACTATTATTTCTGTCATGCTGAATTCATTTCAGCATCTCATTCATTATTCAATGTGATTCTGAAACAAGTTCAGGGTTTCGAAATTGATTGAAGACATTCAATCAATTTCTCATTTTCCTTAGCTGTGCCCACCGTAAAACGCAAGGTGTTTTCACACAAAGGTTGTGTTGTTCTGTTTCTTACCACAATCCCATTTTTCAATAATTGATTATAACGTTTGGTTGCATTATCAACTTTTACCAAAACAAAGTTGGCATCAGTTGGGTATATTTCTTCAACAAAACTTATGTGTTTCAATGTTTCAATCAACTGCTTCCTTCCTTTTAATATTTCTAATACCTCAGACAATACCATATCAGTATCATTAACTCTTTCCAACGCTTTACGCTGCGTGAGTTCATTTACATTATATGGAGGTTTTATTTTGTTTAAAATTGAAATTATCTCTTCTGAAGCATAACATAACCCTAACCGAATTCCTGCCATTCCATATGCTTTTGACAGCGTTTGGGTAACAATTAAATTTGGATGGCTCTTTAACTGTTGTACCCAACTTTCATTATTGGAAAAATCAATATAGGCTTCATCTATAACAACCAATCCATTGAATTCATTCAGTAATGATTCAATAAGTTCACTCGAAAAACTATTGCCAGTTGGATTGTTAGGAGAGCATATAAACAGCATCTTTGAATTTTGGTCAACCTCATTTAGGATAGCTTCTACATTGGGTTCAAAATATTTTGTCAATAAAACTTCCCTGTTTTCAATATTGTTGATGTTTGCCAGTACCTTGTACATGCCATAGGTAGGTGGCAAAGTGATAACATTGTCTTCTTTTGGTTCGCAAAAAGCTCTGAAAATTAAATCCAGCACTTCATCACTGCCATTCCCCAACAACATCTGGGTGTCAGAGACACCTTTTTGTTTTGCCAATACGGATTTTAAATTGCGCTGTTGTGGATCTGGATAACGGTTTACACCTGTTTCAAAGGGATTTTCATTGGCATCCAAAAAAACCATTTTAGAACCATCTGAAACATATTCGTCCCGTGCAGAGGAATACGGTTGTAACCCTTTTACATTTTCTCTTACTAGGTTTTGTATGTTAAATTTTTCTTTCATCTTTTGTCATTCCTGCGAAGGCAGGAATCTATTTTGTTTGTGGTTTCCGCATCAAGTGCGGAATGACACCTATTCCAAACTTTTTAATCGTAATGTAACAGCATTTTTATGCGCCTGTAATCCTTCTGCATCTGCCATTATTTCTATTGTTTCACCAATATTCTTTATTCCTTCCTTTGATATTTTTTGAAACGTTATACTCTTCATAAAACTATCCAGGTTTACGCCACTGTATTGTTTTGCATATCCATTTGTTGGCAGTGTGTGATTGGTTCCCGAGGCATAATCACCCGCACTTTCTGGGGTGTAATTTCCAATAAATACGGATCCTGCATTTTCAACTTGATTCAAATAGTAATCTTCATTTTCTACGCAAAGAATGTAATGTTCAGGTCCATATTCATTGATTAGATCAATTGCAATTTGTGCATTTTCAACATATATGAGTTTACTATTTGCAATCGCTTTTTCCGCTATTTCCTTTCTTGGCAGATCATTGATCTGTTTTTGTATTTCTTCTTCAACTTCATCAATCATTCTTTTTGAAGTGCTCACCAAAATCACCTGGCTATCAACTCCATGTTCTGCCTGACTCAATAAATCAGATGCTACAAAGGCTGCATTGGCTGTATCATCTGCCATGACCAATAATTCACTTGGACCTGCTGGCATATCAATTGCTACACCATGCTTGGTCGCTATTTGTTTTGCAACGGTTACGTATTGATTCCCTGGTCCAAATATTTTATATACCTGTGGAATACTTTCCGTACCAAAGGTCATCCCTGCAATGGCTTGTATGCCCCCTACCTTATACATGTTTTTAATACCACATAAACTGGCGGTATATAAAATTGCTGGATTAATCTCTCCTTGTGTATTTGGTGGTGAGCAAAGCACTATTTCTTTGCAACCTGCAATTATAGCTGGTACTGCCAACATTAATATGGTTGAAAATAAAGGTGCAGTACCTCCAGGAATGTATAATCCCACTTTTTGAATGGGTCGTTTTTCTTGCCAACATTCTACTCCTGGTACTGTTTCTACTGCTACCTTAGTTGTTATTTGTGCTTTATGGAATACTTCAATATTAGTTTTGGCTACCTGTATGGCCGACTTCAATTCTTTGGAAACCAATCCATTTGCCTTTTGTATTTCTTCATCGGTCACCAAAAAAGATTGTAAAGCAATTCCATCAAATTTTTGGGTGTACTTCTTTAATATAGCATCTCCGTTTAATTTTACTTCCTCAAAAATTGAATTTACAGTACCCTCAATATCTGCTACAGTTTGTGTGGGTCTTTGCAATAAGACCTTCCATTCACTTCTATTAGGATTGTATATTTTATTCATTTCTTTATTTAAAAAACTGTTGCATGTGAAAACCTACCACTTCATATCCTTGATTTTTCCAGAACTGCTTTCCTTTTAAATTCTTAACATAGCAGTTTACCTCTGTTGCATCACAACCTATTTTCTTTGCATAATCAATGACCCAATCCAGCATTAGTTTCCCCACACCTGCACTACGATACTCTGATAAAACAAATACATTATCTGGCTCTATATGTTTACCAACATAAAATTTGTTTAAAAACCATATGCCACATATTCCAATCAATTTATCATCATCATAAACCCCGATACATTCATAGTTCATCGGCAAAATACTTTCTAACCGTTTTTCAAGAACAGCCAAAGACACCCTGCCCTCATTGAGTAAATCTAACAATGGAAGAATGGTTTCCATTTGGTTTTTGGGTATTAATTCTATTTTAAATTGCTTCTTGGGTATCATAAATATCCTTCTTGCTGCACCTTAGTTACTTTCAAATTATATAAAAAATAATGTGATTCTGAAACAAGTTCAGAATGACGTTTACAATACCATTTTTTCAATTGGACATACTAAAATGCCTTCTGCACCTGCTTGTTTCAACTCATCTATAACTTCCCAAAAAGTATGTTTGTCCAATACGGTGTGCACAGAGCTCCACCCCTCTTCTGCCAACGGTAAAACAGTTGGGCTTCTCATTCCAGGGATTATTTTTATGATTTCATCCAATTTATCATTGGGTGCGTTCAACAATACATATTTAGATTGTCTTGCAGTTAAAACCGATTGAATCCTAAATTGTAATTTGCTTAGAATACTTTTTCTTTCTTCTGATATTTTAGGAGATACCGCTAATACAGCTTCACTTGTAAACATGACTTCCACCTCTTTTAGGTTATTTTTAAAGAGTGTACTGCCACTAGAAACGATATCACAAATTGCATCGGCAAGGCCAATATTAGGTGCTATTTCTACAGAACCATTAATAATGTGCAAGTCTGCAGTTACATTTTTATCAGCCAAATATTTTTTAACTGTATTTGGGTATGAGGTTGCAATACGCTTGCCTTCAAAATCTTGAACTGAATTAAAATCAGTTGTTTTTGGAACAGCTAAGGAAACCTTGCATTTTGAAAAACCAAGCTTTTCATTGACGGAAATCCCATCTCCTTTCTCTATCAATACATTTTCCCCAATAATGGCAATATCTACCACGCCGTCTTTTAAATATTGAGGGATATCTCCATTGCGCAGATAAAAAACTTCCATTGGGAAATTTCTGGCTTCAGCTTTTAGTTGGTCCTTTCCATTATCAATGGATATACCACAGTCTTTTAATAGTTTAAGGGAATCATCATTAAGACGGCCGCTCTTCTGTATTGCTATTCTAATTTTTGTCATTTTGCATGTATTGATTCAAACTTATTGTGGATTCCTAAATTCCCTTCGACTGCGCTCAGGGTGACATTTTAGGAATGACAAAATCAATTTAATTAAAAAACCCGTTTGATTTCTCAAACGGGTCCGATATAATTAGTTTTTACACAATACATCTTTACCTCGCTTGATAGCAAGTGTAAAAATGATGATGTGTAGTATTGTTTCTCATTATAATTGTAAAACTAAAACTTATTTCCAAGTCTAAAAAATTTAACGGAAAAATATTTCAATTAGTACAGCAATAGTTATATAATTATTTTAATTGTTTCCTAAAATTAAAGGTAGTCCATCACCACTGCCACCAACAATAACAACTTTAGAGTTTGGGGATTGTGCTAATTTCAAAGTAGCTTCAATACCTTTGTCTTGAAGAATTTTGTCTGTCAATGATGCACTTAATATTCTGTTAGCATCTGCCTTACCTTGAGCTTCAATAATTACTTTCTCTGCTTCTTTTGATGCTGTGACCAATCTAAATTCATACTCCAATGATTCTTGCTCTTGCTTTAACTTACGCTCAATTGCATCTTTAATGGTTATAGGCAACGTTACGTCTCTCACTAAGACTTCGTTTAATTGTACAAATTGTTTATCTAAAATTATTTTAGTTTCTTCAAATATTTCATCCTGAATAATATCTCTTTTACTACTGTACAACTGTTCTGGGGTATAACGGCCAACAACACTTCTTGCGGCACTACGGATGGCTGGTTTAATTACTCTGTCCAAATACCCTTCTCCTAATGTTTGGTGTAAATTTCCCAGTTTATTTTTCACGGGCTGGTACCATGCAGAAGCATCAATTTGAATTTCTAATCCATTGGACGAAAGAACTTTCATTTGCTCAAAAAGCTCTTGTTGTCTAACTTCATAAACAAAAACTTTGTTCCAAGGAGCAACCAAATGAAAACCTTCTCCTAAAGGTGGTTCATCAGTAACAACCCCTCCACCAAAAGTTTTATACAAAACCCCTGATTCACCAGAATCAATGGTTATGGCTGATTTTGAAATTAATATAATTAGCAAAATGCCAACAAATATTATTGGAAATGCAATCTTAGGTAATTTATCCATTTTCTGTTCTTTAAGTTAATCCGTTATATTTTCTTATAAACCACTCTGCGGCCAAAGCAGCTATAATAATTCCTAAAAGGAATTTAAAATCTATCAAAGATACTACATTTTGCTTGCTTTTCTGTACAGGTATATACTGTTTGTCTGTCACTAAATCTTCTATCAATATCTCCGTTTGTGATGGGAAATAGAGTTTTCCACTACTATTTTGTGCTAACCTGTTCAGTTTCTTATAATCACTTGATAAAAACTGTTGCTCTACATCAAAATTTAAAATTGAGAAACTACCAGACTTAGAAAGGTTTTTATTCTTTACTGAAATTGTAAAATCATATTCGCCAGATTCCAAACTGCTTAAATCTGTTTCGTAATGATTTCCATTAAGCAACATAGGAATTTCTCTTGTGGTTCCATCGGTTTTCTCAGTTAGTTTTAATAGTAGTGTAGCGTTGTAGTCAAATACAAATGCTTCATCAAAATAACTGGCTGCTATTTTTGCCTCTTCAATCCCAGAATAAATGGTTTCATAATCTATTGTGAGCCTATCTTTAGAATTTGTTGATGATAAATACAATATAATTTTACCCATTAAATCATCAAAACTCTTAAAACTCCTATCATTTCTATGACTCTGCACCCTCCATTTCCAAATATTCTCTCCAAATAAAAAAGCTTCCTTTTTGCCATTTTCAGGGATAATGGCCAATAATGGTTCGTTTAGTTCAACACCTTTTATTTGTTGACCAAGCACTGTTTCATACACTTTAGTGATAAACAATTCACCCAGTTCTGCTTCTAGTGGTGGAAAACCTTGGATATTGAAATCTGAAATATTGAAAATTGAAAAACCAGAATTCAATATGGGAAATACATCTTCCACTACTCCTGTGCTATTTTTCTCAATACTGCTTTGGGAGTTGTTTAAAAAGTTCCAATCTGTTTTAGTACCAGTTATGGTAAATGTATTCGCTTTCTTTTGGTCAATAAAAGCATATATTTTTTTAAAGGATGAATTGGGTTGATATAAAATGAACACACCTACATTTTCATAATCAGAAAAAGCATCTGTCGGTTTTTTAATGATCACCTTTCTCTGTTCATTACTTTCTATTGCTTTTTTTAATGCTCCAATATCTGGGTGCATTATATCTGATACAATTACAACCTTTGTTTTTTCATCTATAACTTCAATCGCAATGTTCTTACTATTGTTCAGTATATTTTTCTCATTGATAAGTGCCGTTACTGTAATCTTTATCTTCTTTAATCCTACCGTTTTTGCATCCAACAATGCATCAATTTTTCTTGTGTTTTCTTTGGGCGATAACGTTACGTTCTCTGTAAAAACACTTTTACCATTAACTTGAATATTGACTCTTGAAACAACACTTTTTGTTCCATCATAAGTAACAAAAATTTCTAGAGGATACTTGTTTTTTAAAAATGCATATTTATTGTTATTTACCTGACCAATACGTATGTCTTCATATGTAGTGGTATCTCCCAGAATAGTTGGGTATATATGCATTTTTTGATTTTTTCCATAAAACTCATAATCTTTTCCAATCGTTTGGTTGCCATCTGTGAACAGTACAATTACCGTATTGGTTTTATTGTGAATTTCATTTATACTCTCTAATGCTTCAGAAATATTTGTCCTGTTCTCATTTAAGGAAATGCTGTCATTGCTGTTTAAAGAGCTTCCAAAAGTATATTGGGTTACATTGAATTTATTTGATAGCCCATCATTTTCCTCAATTTGATTTATAATAGATAGTACATCTTCTTTTTCTATAAAAGTATTTATTGATGATGAATTGTCCACCAAAAGAACCAGATTGGTTTTCTCTAGAGTGTATTCGTTTTTTGAAAACTTTGGGTTGATCAATAACAGTAAAGCACTAAAAACACTTAAAAAACGTAAAAAAGAGAGGACAACACTAAGTTTTCCTCTCTTTTTTGTTTTATAATAATATTGAAACCAAGCAATTCCAATCGCAACTATCACAGATAGTAGTATTAATAATAGTGTTTTGGTCTGCATAGATTAATTGTCTCTCTTTTCGAAATTTTCTTTCTTTTTAGCTTCCAATCTTTTTACAACAAAGTATATCAATAAACAGAAAATACCTCCAAAAAATAACACCATAAGCATGATTGGTAGATATTCCACACTTGTGTTATTTTAGTTTTACTGCAGTACCATAAGCTAACATTTCAGCAGCTCCTTGCATTACCTGTGAAGTATTAAAACGAACATTCACTATTGCATCCGCACCAAGTCTTTGTGCATCATCCAACATTCTTTTAATAGCTTGTTCTCTAGACTCTGCAAGTAATTGGGTATATTCAGATATCTCTCCACCAACAATATTTTTAAGACCTGCAAATATGTCTCTACCAATATTCCTGGCTCTTACTGTACTTCCTCTGGCTGTTCCTAAAGATGCTGTAATCTCTTTTCCCACTATTTGTTCTGTTGTTACATAAATCATACTTTGTTTTCTTTAAATTAAGTCAACATTCCCCCATCAACATTTAGTACTTGACCAGTAATATATGCTGACATATCCGATGCAAGAAACAAACACGCATTAGCCACATCTTCTGGAGTTCCACCACGTTTTAACGGAATACCATCTCTCCAACTTTGAACAACTTTCTCGTCCAATTTGCCCGTCATTTCAGTTTCAATAAAGCCTGGAGCAATTGCATTGCAACGTATGTTTCTAGAACCCAACTCTAGTGCTACAGATTTTGTAAAACCAATCATACCTGCTTTTGATGCCGCATAATTAGTCTGTCCTGCGTTCCCTTTTACACCAACAACACTACTCATATTAATGATAGAGCCTTTTCTTTGTTTTAGGAAAGTACGCTGCACAGCTTTAGTCATATTAAAAACTGATTTAAGGTTGATTTCAATTACTTTATCAAAATCTGCCTCTCCCATGCGCATCAACAAATTGTCTTTGGTGATTCCTGCATTGTTTATCAACACATCAATTCCACCAAAATCTGCTAAAACATCTGCTACTAATTTTTCAGACTCTTCAAAACTTGCTGCATTACTTTTATAAGCCTTGGCTTTTACGCCTTTTGCATTCAATTCTTTTTCCAATTCTAAAGCAGGTGCCTCACTAGAACTGTAGGTAAAAGCCACATTAGCCCCGTGATCTGCAAATATTTCAGCAATTCCCTTACCTATACCTCTACTGGCACCAGTAATGATCACATTTTTTCCTTCTAAAAACTTCATATTGTTTTGTTTATTTTGATATGCTATTTCAAATATAGTTTTTGTTTCAGATAAAGACGAAAAAAATCCCGCTCATTGCGGGATTTTATCATTCGTTTATTATATCAAAGCTTATAATTTCGGAGGATTATGTTACCCCATTACTTCTTTGACCTTTAATCCTATTTCTGCTGGAGAATCCACCACGTGGATACCACATTCTCTCATAATTCTTTTCTTAGCCTGTGCTGTATCATCACTACCACCTACAATTGCACCAGCATGTCCCATTGTTCTACCAGCAGGAGCGGTTTCCCCTGCAATGAATCCAATAATTGGTTTTTTACTTCCACTTTCTTTGTACCATTTTGCTGCATCAGCTTCTAATTGACCACCTATTTCACCAATCATGACCACACATTCTGTTTCTGGGTCATTGATCAACAATTCCACAGCTTCTTTTGTGGTAGTTCCTATAATTGGATCACCCCCAATACCAATGGCAGTTGTAATTCCCAAACCTTGTCTTACCACTTGATCGGCAGCTTCATAAGTTAATGTACCAGATTTTGACACAATACCAACATTACCCTCTTTAAAAACAAAACCTGGCATAATACCAACTTTTGCTTCTCCTGGAGTTATTACTCCTGGGCAGTTAGGACCTACCAACCTACAATCTTTATCTTTTAAATAGTCAGATGCCTTTACCATATCAGCAATGGGAATTCCTTCTGTAATAGTTATGATTACTTTAATCCCTGCACTTGCAGCTTCCATAATAGCGTCTGCGGCAAAAGCTGGTGGAACAAAGATGATAGTTGTATCTGCCCCAGCTTTTTCAACAGCTTCTTCAACGGTATTAAATACTGGCTTCCCCAAGTGTTCTTGACCTCCTTTTCCAGGAGTAACACCACCAACAATATTGGTGCCGTATTCAATCATTTGCTCAGAGTGAAATGTACCTTCACTACCTGTAAAGCCTTGGACTATTATTTTGGAATCTTTATTTACTAGAACACTCATTATCTAACTGGTTTTTAGCTGTACAAAAATATAGGTTTACAAACGAATTTTAAAGTATTCTTTTGCTTATTTACTCTTCTAATCTTTTTAAGATGTTAGGAATCTTTTTGACGTTGGCCAATTGCTTCAATTTCTCTCTTGCCTCCTCTACTGGGCTTCCAAAATAACTTTTTCCACCTTCTATGGATTTTGATATTCCTGTCTGGGCAAGAACTACTGCTTTTTTCCCTATAGTGATGCCACTGATAACACCAACCTGACCCCAAAGAGTGACTTCATCTTCTATAATGACACAACCTGCTATACCCGTTTGTGAGGCTATCAGACATTTTTTTCCTATTACTGTGTCATGACCAACTTGCACTTGGTTATCAAGCTTAGAACCTTCTTTTATTGTGGTATCTCCGGTTACTCCTCTGTCTATTGTACATAAAGCTCCTATATCTACATTGTCTTGAATGACAACTCTACCTCCTGACAAAAGTTTATCATAACCCTCTGGTCTATTTTTATAATAAAATGCATCAGCTCCAAGAACAGCACCTGCATGAATGGTTACGTTGTTACCAATTACACAATTATCATAAATGGAAACGTTGGAGTGTATGGTGCAATTATTCCCAATAGAAACATTATTTCCTATAAAAGCATTTGGCTGTATTATACTGTTCTTTCCAATTTTTGCAGAAGAAGAAACGGTAGCACTTGTACTTTTAAACGGATTGAAAAAATGGGTCAATGTGTTGAAATCCCTAAATGGGTCATCAGAAATTAACAGCGCCTTACCCATAGGGCAATCAACTTCTTTGTTTATAAGTACAACTGTTGCTTTGGACTGTAGGGCTTTGTCATAATACTTGTGATGATCCACAAAAACAATGTCGCCAGCTTCAACAACATGTATTTCATTCATCCCAAATACAGGGAAATCATCTGCCCCTACATATTCAGAATTGATAATGTCTGCAATTTGTTTTAACGTCTGAGGTGTGGAAAATTTCATAAATTTTTGAAAAGAGTTATCCTTTTACCCGTTCTATATACGCCCCTTTCTCCGTATCTACTTTGATCTTATCTCCTTCATTGATGAATAGTGGTACATTTATGGTCGCTCCTGTTTCTACAGTTGCCGGTTTTGTGGCATTTGTGGCAGTATTGCCTTTTACTCCTGGTTCTGCGTACGTAACTTCCAATACAACACTTGCTGGCATATCTACTGATAACGGCATACTGTCTTCCGTATTGAACATGATTTTTACAACCTCTCCTTCCTTTAACAATCCTGGTGAATCCAAAGAGGTTTTTTCCAACGTTATTTGGTTATAATCGTCCGTGTTCATAAAATGATACGTGTCCCCTTCTGCATATAAATACTGATAAGATTGGGTTTCCACACGAACATCTTCAATTTTATGCCCAGAAGAAAAAGTGTTATCTATCACTTTACCAGTAGTAACGCTTTTGAGTTTGGTCCTTACAAATGCAGGTCCTTTGCCTGGTTTTACATGTAAGAATTCAATTATTTTAAAAATATCGTGGTTATATTTAATACAAAGTCCTTTTCTAATATCTGATGTTGATGCCATATAATTTAATTTGTGCTAAAATATCCTTTCATGATTCCCCTTTGTGAATCTCTTATGAATTGCAGAATTTCATCTCGTTCAGGTGTAGCTTCCATTTCTGCTTCTATAATCTGAACAGCTTGAGTATTGTTGTAATTTTTTTGAAACAATGTTCTATATATATTCTGTATCTCTCTAATTTTTTCTGACGTATACCCTCTTCTACGCAATCCTACAGAGTTAATGCCCACATAGGACATAGGTTCTCTAGCTCCTTTTACGTAGGGAGGCACGTCTTTACGTACCAATGAGCCCCCTGTTACAAAAGCGTGGTTTCCAATAGATACATATTGATGCACGGCGACCAGACCAGCTAAAATCACATTATCACCTATTGTTACATGCCCTGCAAGCGTAGAATTGTTTGAGAAAATACAATTTTCCCCAACAAAACAATCATGGGCAATATGGCAATATGCCATAATCAAACAATTTTTGCCAATAACTGTTTTCATTCGGTCCACTGTACCTTTATTTATGGTGGCACATTCTCTAATGGTTGTATTGTCTCCAATAACTACTGTCGTTTCTTCTCCATTATATTTAAGATCTTGTGGTGTGGCAGATATGACGGCACCAGGGAAAATATTACAATTTTTTCCTATTCTAGCCCCTTCCATTATAGTGACATTACTGCCAATCCAAGTTCCTTGACCAATAGTTACATTATTATGAATAGTGGTAAAAGGTTCTACAACTACATTTTTAGCAATTTTGGCACCTGGGTGTATATAGGCCAATGGTTGATTCATGTTATTTTCTTTTTATGATTTGGGCCATTAATTCTGCTTCGCATACCAATTTATCATTGGCATAAGCATAGGCTTGCATATGACAAATACCTCTTCTTATAGGAGTAATTAAACTACAGCTAAAAATCAATGTATCTCCGGGCAACACATTTTGTCTAAATTTCACCTTATCAATTTTCATAAAGATGGTCAGGTAATTCTCAGGATCAGGAACTGTGCTTAAAACCAATATCCCTCCTGTTTGTGCCATAGCTTCTATTTGTAAAACTCCTGGCATTACAGGTGCTCCAGGGAAATGACCTACAAAAAACGGCTCGTTCATGGTCACATTTTTCATACCAACAACATGCTTGTCCGAAAGCTCTATAATTCTATCTAAAAAAAGAAAAGGAGGCCTATGGGGCAACATGTCCATAATCTGGTGAATATCCATCAGAGGAGGTTTGCTCAAATCAAATTTTGGCACTTTGTTCCTTTTCTCCTTTTTAATTATTTCTGCCAATTTTTTAGCAAACTCAGTATTGACAAAATGCCCTGGCTTATTGGCTATTACCTTACCCCTAATTCTTGTTCCTGTCAATGCCAAATCTCCCACAACATCTAATAATTTATGTCTGGCCGCTTCATTGGGTTGGTGCAGTGTAAGGTTATCTAATATTCCATTGGGTTTAACCGATAGTTTTTTCTTATTAAATGCCTTTTCAAGATTTCTCATTGTGATATCAGAAATCTCTTTGTCTACATATATGATGGCGTTGTTTAAATCACCTCCTTTTATAAGACCATTATCCAAAAGCATTTCCAGTTCATGTAAGAAACTAAAGGTGCGTGCATTTGAAATTTCCTTTTTAAAATCTGAAAGATGCTCTAGTGTGGCATTTTGTGTCCCCAAAACTTTGGTTCCAAAATCTACCATTGTTGTTACCTGATACTCATCAGAAGGAATAATAGTGATTTCACTTCCTGTAGCATCATCCTTATAAGATATAACTTCCTTTATAATATATTCTTCGCGCTCAGCATTTTGTTCTTTAACTCCTGCTTCTTCCAAAGCATCAATAAAAAACTTGGAAGACCCGTCCATAATAGGAAGCTCTGGAGCACTCAATTCTATTAACACATTATCTATTTCCAAGCCGACCAATGCAGCTAGTACATGTTCTGAAGTTTGAACTTTAATACCATTTTTTTCAAGATTGGTTCCCCGTTGTGTATTGACTACATTGTTGGCGTTAGCCTCAATTACAGGTTCACCTTCAATATCTACTCTCTTAAAAGCATATCCATGGTTTTCTGGAGCAGGTACAAATTTAATAGTTACATTCTCGCCAGTATGCAGGCCAACTCCTGTTAGCGTAACTTCTTTTGCAATAGTCCGTTGTTTTGCCGTAGTATTATTCACTGTCTATTCTTTTTTCCAATTCGTTAACCTTATTTATAATTTCGGGGAGATTCTTAAAGTGCACATAAGACTTGTTATAATCTCCATACGTTAATGCAGGAGAACCTTGGAGTACTTCATCATCTTTTACATTTCTCCCTATTCCAGATTGCGCTTGTATCTTTACCCTATCACCAATTGTAATGTGGCCAACAATACCAACTTGCCCGCCTATTAAACAATTTTTTCCAATTTTGGTAGACCCAGCAACACCAGATTGGGCAGCAATTACCGTGTGTTCTCCAATCTCAACATTATGTGCTATTTGTATTTGGTTGTCCAATTTCACTCCTTTTCTTAAAATAGTAGATCCCATAGTGGCCCTATCTATTGTTGTACCAGCACCCACATCAACATTATCCTCTAAAATAACATTCCCTGTTTGAGGTATTTTATTATACTCTCCGTTTGAAGTTGGTGCAAAACCAAATCCATCTGCACCAATAATTGCACCACTCTGGATAACGCAACTATTACCTATCTTAGATTCAGAATATATTTTGGCCCCAGCATGTACAATAACATTATCTCCTATATCTACACTATCACCAATATATACATTAGGGTGAATTTTCACATTGTTGCCCATTGTTACATCATTCCCTATATAGGCGAAAGCACCAAGGTAAAAATCTGTCCCATAAGTAGCAGTGTCTGATATAAACACGGGGTTTTCTATGCCAATCTTATTATTTTTAGCCAAATCATAATATTCCAAAACTTTAGAAAAAGACAAATATGGGTCATCTACCTTGATTAAGGTTGTGGAAATTTCTTGTTCTGGGACAAAATCTTTATTAACTATTGTAATAGAAGCTTTTGTAGTATATATGAACGGTGTGTATTTTGAGTTAGATAAGAAAGTTAATGATCCTTTTTCACCTTCTTCTATTTTGGATAGCTTATTAACAGCTATTTCTGGGTTGCCCACAATTTCTCCCTCTAAAATACCCGCAATCTGGCTAGCAGTAAATTTCAATCTTAATGTTTTTATCGTGATGGAACACAAAAGTAAGAAAAATAGTTAAAAAGAATCTTTGGGATAGCACATATAATATTTAGTGACTTTTTTTGAAAGGGTTTTCAAGTTTAAATGGTCAGATGCCTTTACAACATCCACCAATTTTTTATTTGACTTTAAAATATTAATATTTTGTTTCTCTTGATTATAAGCCTGATTTTCAATTTCTCCTTTAAAAACAAAATAAGAGACCTCTTCATCTGTAAGTTGGTTCTTTTCTTTGAAAGAGTTGTACTGCTTTTCAAACTTGTCCGACCCTATTGGCTTGTTCTTTATCTTAATATTCAGCAACTTACGATTGATAAGCATTTTACATAAGCTAGAAAGCACATAATCTGAATGGTTTTGCCAAGCTTTAACAGCAGCTAAGACATCTATATCATCTAATTGGGCAAACCTTTCTAAAACAGTATTGTCAAAATTATCTTTGTTGATTTTATGTTGTAAAAAAAAGAGCAAGGAATTACTGCAGGATAAATCCGTTCCTTTAGTCAGTAAGTCTTTTGCTCGTTGAAAGGCTTTGGTCAACAATAATTCTGCCGCTAAAGATGTCTTATGTAAATACACCTGCCAATACATAAAACGGCGAGCCATTAAGAATTTTTCAACCGAGTAGATTCCTTTTTCCTCTACAACCAACTCATTATCTGCTACATTCAACATGATAATCAATCGTTCTGAATTAATATTTCCTTCAGCCACACCTGTATAGAAACTATCTCGTTTTAAATAATCCAACCGATCCATATCCAATTGACTTGACACCAATTGATTTAAAAACTTTTTTGAATAAGTTCCTTTGAATATTTCTATAGCAATGGTTAAACTTCCGTTAAATTTCTCATTCAAGTTTTCCATAAAAAGGAGAGAAATATTCTCATGATCAATTCCATCAACAATGCTATGCTCCATAGCATGTGAGAAAGGACCATGCCCAATATCATGCAAAAGAATGGCACATAAAAGCCCTTCTTCTTCCTCTTTAGAAATTACAACGCCTTTTAAACGGAGTACTTCTATTGCTTTTCCCATTAAATCCATACTTCCCAATGCATGATGAAAACGGGTGTGGTGTGCACCAGGATATACCAAGGAAGACATGCCCGTTTGGGAAATTCTACGCAAACGTTGAAAATACGGTTCTTCAATAAGGTTATAGACTAAAGTACTGGGTATTCTAATAAATCCGTAAATTGGATCATTGAATATTTTTAGTTTGTTGGATTTTTCCAAAATATGTTTCCTTAAAAAATCGTTTTGCTATTAATATGTCAAAGTTATGGATTTGAAATGAGACTCTGAGGGTGAATTTAAGGAGCAGTTCAACTAAAAATCGTTTTTCACAAATACAGGTACTAGATGAGTAAAATAACAATACTTTGGGTTGATGATGAAATTGAATTCATGAAACCTCATATTATTTTTCTGGAAGGGAAAAATTATACAGTGACCACATGTAAAAGTGGACAGGAAGCTTTGGAAGAAATAGCCCATAACAGATTTGATATTGTTTTTTTGGATGAAAATATGCCCGGTATTTCTGGTTTGGAAACCTTAACCGAAATTAAACTAATGGATGCTACACTCCCAGTAGTGATGATTACCAAGAGCGAGGAAGAATATATTATGGAAGAGGCCATTGGCTCTAAAATAGCGGATTATTTAATTAAGCCCGTAAACCCCAACCAGATTTTATTATCTCTAAAAAAGAACTTGGACAATTCTAGATTGGTATCTGAAAAAACAACCTCTAATTACCAACAAGAGTTTAGAAAAATTGCAATGGATCTGTCCATGGTAAATTCATATGAAGAATGGGCAGAACTATATAGAAAATTAATCTACTGGGAACTGCAATTGGAAGAGATTGAAGACTCTAGCATGTTTGAAATATTGGAATCCCAAAAAGTGGAGGCCAACAATCAATTTGGGAAGTTTGTAGACAGCAATTATGAAGATTGGTTCTCTGATGACGATGCACCTATACTATCCCATACCCTTTTTAAAGAATGGATATATCCTGAAATAAAAAACACCCCAACCTTATTGGTTGTGATAGACAATTTACGCTATGATCAATGGTTTGCTTTTGAGGAAGGTTTAAATGCCTATTATAAAAAAGACAAAGAGAAAACATATTACAGCATATTGCCCACGGCCACCCAATATGCCAGAAATGCAATATTCTCTGGCTTGACACCATTGGATATGGAGAAAAAATATCCAGACTGGTGGAAGAATGATACGGATGAGGGCGGAAAAAATCTATTTGAAGATAAATTTTTAGGGGAACAACTTAAAAGACTGGGATTGGATTTAAAGTGGGAGTACCATAAAATAAGCAGCTTAAAGCAAGGTAAAGCGCTTTCTCAAAATTTTAAAACACAGAAAGAGAATGATTTAACAGTAATCGTTTATAATTTTGTGGATATGCTCTCCCATTCCAAAACAGAAATGGACGTTATAAAAGAACTGGCATCAAATGACAAAGCATATAGGTCCTTAACACAAAGCTGGTTTAAAAATTCTCCCTTATTAGAAATTATACAACAAGCACAGACCATGGGGCTAAAACTGATTATTACAACAGACCATGGAACCATTAATGTAAAGCAGCCTTCAAAAGTTGTTGGGGATAGAGAAACCAGTGCCAATCTTCGTTACAAAACTGGGCGTAGTCTAACATATGAGGACAAAAATGTATTGGCGGCCAAAGACCCTAAAAAAATATACCTACCAAGTATTAATATGAGTAGCTCTTATATATTTGCCAAGAATGATTTTTTCTTTGCTTACCCAAATAATTATAACCATTATGTTAGTTATTATAGGAATACCTACCAACATGGAGGGGTTTCTTTGGAAGAAATGGTAATTCCTTTTGTAGTTTTGGAGCCTAGATAAATCCAATGCAGATTACCTATATAGAGAATCAACTTCAAGAAGTTGTCCAACAGCTACTTTCCAATACTCAAGCCAAAACAATTTGTTTTTATGGGGAGATGGGTACTGGTAAAACAACTTTAATCAAGGCTATTATTAAAGAACTTGGTAGTATTGATACAGCCCACAGCCCTACGTATGGTATTGTAAATGAATATTTTGATGCTAGCAAAAAGCTTTTGGCCTATCATTTTGATTTTTATAGGCTGAATAATGAGACTGAAGCCTTAGATTTAGGCTTAGAAGATTATTTTAATGCAGATGTTTTAGTATTAATTGAGTGGCCAGAAATGATAACTTCTTTACTTCCAGAGGATACAACTGACGTTTTTTTAGAGATTGTAGACCAGAATACTCGAAAACTTACAATAAAAGGCTAAAATTGGGCTAAGAAATCATCGTAATACAATCAGTTTTATTGTATATTTTTCGATAAAATACATAAAAATCGATTAAACGCTTGTTTTTTACGTTAAAGTGCTTATATTTATCGCTGTAATGCATATTGAAAGTGCTTTTTTTCTTCAATTTGTATTGAAAATGAATTAAATCTTTAACTAAAAACCCTCTTGATGATGAACACGAAAAGAATTTTATTTGGATTAATGGCATGTGCAGTTTTAACTTTGACTGCAATTTCATGCACTCCTAACGCAGATGACCAAGCATATGAGCAAGGAGTAGATAAAACCAAGATTAGGAAATCAAATAAGTAGTTTTCCAATTCATATTAAAACATTTAAAGGGTAATCAATAAATTACCCTTTTTTTCGTTTATCTATTTATATTGAATTCTAAATATATCTATGAAGCGGAAAATGACTGAAAAAGAGACTAAAGTAAAAAAGAAAATTATCATAGATTCTTTTATGGTACTTTTTATTGTTCTCTCTCCTTTTGTATTTAAAATGCATGAATATGTATCTGAAGAGCCAGATGCAACCCTTGATATTTTATGGTTTACCATAGACAGTAATGGATTTTTTGATTTAAGTACATATGTTTGGTTCTTATTGGGCAAGTTTGTCCCTTTTTATTTATTTATAATCTGGTTTTTCACTTGCAAGCACTGGTGGTATCATATCATCTTAATACCAATAACCATGTATGCTTTCCAGATTTTTGAGGTAATTTATTCTGATGACAAATATATTGACACTGAAAATGTTTTATGGATATTGCCTGTTTGCATGGTAATTATCCCTTTTGTGTATTTTATTAGAATAAAATTATATGACAAATATGTTCTCGGTATAGACTTGGATGCCATGGATGCAGAACTTAAAGAGCTAAAAGAAAGAGAGCGTTTAAGAGAAGAAAAAAATACGTAATTTTGAATTTGGTGATTTCCCTATTAAATAAAGAAATCCCTTATTACAGAATTGCACTTATATGAATCAACCTTCTTCACCTTTTAGTAAAGACCAATTACTACCACAAGAGGAAACTTTAGAGATTTTAAAACAAAAGGGGGAACTCTTTATTGGCATCCCTAAAGAAAATCAATACCAAGAGAAAAGAATATGTTTAACACCAGATGCCATAAATGCAATTACTGCAAATGGGCATAGGGTTCTTATTGAATCTGGAGCTGGTGAAGGTGCTGATTACACAGATATTAATTATACAGATGCGGGTGCAGAAATAACCAAGGATACCAAAAAGGTGTTTTCTTGTCCACTACTTTTGAAAGTAGAACCACCTACTCTTTCTGAAATTCAAATGATTAATCCGCAAACTACTGTTATCTCTGCTTTGCAGATTAAAACACAATCCAAAGAATATTTTGAGGAACTGGCAAAAAAAAGAATTACTGCCGTTGCATTTGAATATATAAAGGATGAAGAGGGAAAATACCCAGCTGTACGATCTCTTAGTGAAATAGCTGGTATTTCTTCTGTGTTGATTGCTTCAGAAATTATGGCCGCAACCAACAATGGAAACGGACTGATGTTTGGGAATATTAGTGGAGTACCTCCTGTAGAAGTTGTTATTATTGGTGCTGGTACCGTAGGTGAATTTGCTGCACGTTCTGCAATTGGTCTTGGAGCCAATGTAAAAGTATTTGATAATTCTATCACCAAGTTGAGAACTATACAGACCAACTTAAAACAAACTATATACACTTCTACCATTCAACCAAAAAATTTATTAAAAGCATTAAAACGTTGTGACGTTGCTATTGGTGCAACAAGAGGAAAAGGTCGTTCTCCAGTTGTGGTATCCAGTACTATGGTAGAGCGCATGAAAAAAGGAGCGGTAATTATTGATGTAAGTATTGATATGGGAGGTTGTTTTGAAACAAGCGAAGTTACAACCCATGACAAGCCAACAATGACCAAATATGGCGTGGTACATTACGCAGTACCCAACATCCCTTCTCGCTATCCTAAAACCTCTTCAATCTCAATCAGTAATATCTTTACACCCTATTTATTGAAAATTGGTGAAGATGGTGGCTTGGAAAATTCTTTACGATTTGATAAAGGCCTTAGAAATGGTCTATATATGTACCATGGCATCTTAACCAATAAATCTGTTGGAGAATGGTTTGACCTTTCTTATAGCGACATCAACTTCCTTATTTTTTAGAAATGGCATTATTAAAAAGAATCGGATTTTATTTATTCGGATTATCAATTGGGATTGTTTTCCTGACTATTTTTTTAAAGAAAAAATCCGAAGCTACTGGGGTTGAGTTTTGTTATTTCCCAAATTGTAGAGTGCTTAAAGACATGCGTACCAAATCATTGTCCTATTCAGATGAAGTCAATAAAATGTTGCAAGAACAAAGATTAGATTCAATAGACATTGCTTCCTTTTTTAGAGATGGTGATATAGATTTTTCCAAAAGTAAAACAAAAACAGTTCCGTGTAAAACTT
Organism: uncultured Flavobacteriaceae bacterium; assembly: GCA_964398035.1. Taxonomy (GTDB): domain Bacteria; phylum Bacteroidota; class Bacteroidia; order Flavobacteriales; family Flavobacteriaceae; genus Saonia. The sequence goes on from CAYNLI010000003.1 coordinate 20,927, forward strand.
ATATCATAGAAAACGAAATTAAAGGAAAAGATGCTTTTATTGAAGTAACCAATTGCTCTTCTAAAATATTGGTAAAAAGCTTGAGTTACTCCCAAGATTAAATTCCCCTTCTCTTTCTTTCTGTCTTCAACAATGCTAATTCTCTATTAGTTTGCCCAGCTACAGATGTGTTTTCCTCTGCTCTTCTAATTAGATAGGGCATAACGTCTCTGACTGGTCCAAAGGGTAAATACTTTGCCACATTATAACCTTTACTTGCCAAATTGAATGAAATATGGTCACTCATACCAAACAATTGCCCAAACCAAACACTATTGTCATTATTGGCAATACCTTTCTCTTTCATTAAATTGATTAGGCTATAGGTACTTTCTTCATTGTGGGTTCCGGCAAAAATTGAAATGACATTCAAATGTTCTAACATAAAGACTATTGCATCATTAAAATTATCATCTGTAGCTTTTTTGGTGGCACAAATAGGCGTTGGGTATTCCTTTTTCTCTGCCCTATTGTTTTCCTTCTCCATATATGCCCCTCTCACTACTTTCATGCCTATTTTAAAATTATCATTAATTGCCTTAATATGCAGTTTCCTCAAATAATCCATTCTGTCCCAACGGTACATTTGTATGGTATTAAAAACAATAGCCTTCTTTGCATTGTATTTCTGCATCATTTTTTCAGTTAATTGGTCAGCCGCATCCTGCATCCAACTTTCCTCTGCATCAATCAAAAGAGCAACATCTAAATCATGGGCTTTCTTACAAACTTTATCAAATCTACCAACAACACGTTTCCATTCTTTCCCCTCTTCATCTGTAAGCTTGGTTTTTGCGCTTATTTTCTCATAAAGCTTTAGCCTTCCAAAACCAGAAGGCTTAAATACAGCAAATGGAATTGCTTGCTTTTCTTTTACAAAATTTAATGTCTGTAATGTTTTCTCCAAGGCATAGTCAAATTGAATTTCCTCCTCTTTACCTTCAACAGAATAATCTAACACGGCACACACCCCTTTATTGAACATTCTATCAACAAGACCCATACAATCTTCTTCATTTATTCCGCCACAAAAATGATCAAAGACTGTTGCCCTTATCAATCCTTCCACCGGTAAATGTGCTTTGATTGCAAAATTGGTCATCAACGTGCCCATTTTTACCAAAGGTTCATTGGCAATTATTTTGAACAGAAAATAAGCCCGCTCTAATTCTGAATCTGTTTTTAAGACAAATGCTGTTTTTGTATTATCAAAAATCTTTTCCATTTTATAAAAATTGTGACGAATCAAATATAATTATAGAAATAGTATTCTTATCAATAAAAATAATCTTTATTTTGTATGTTTTAAATCTAGAAAATGGAATCTATTGTCTCTTCTTCTTATGCTGTTCATTTTAATGACAAAGCATATGTTGTTTTAAATAATCATTTGGAAAAAGCTAAATATTCCAAAGTATTTATCATGGTTGATGAAAATACACATGAAAATTGTTTACCGAATTTTATGGCAAACATAAGTGTTGAATGTGACTTTGAAATCATAGAAATTGAAGCAGGAGAAATCAACAAAAATATCCAGACATGCACACAAGTATGGGAAGCCATGTCTGAACTTGATGCAGATAGAAAAAGTTTAATGATAAACCTTGGGGGTGGCGTTGTTACAGATTTAGGAGGGTTTGTAGCATCGACCTATAAAAGAGGTATTGATTTTATAAATGTACCCACTACCCTCTTATCTATGGTAGACGCTTCTGTCGGCGGAAAGACCGGAGTGGATTTAGGCTCGTTAAAAAATCAAATAGGCGTCATAAACCAGCCTGTAATGGTCTTGATTATTTCTAGCTTTTTAAATACTTTAGATGAAAGACAATTGAGAAGTGGTTTTGCAGAGATGTTAAAACATGGTTTAATCAAAAGTGAAGCCTATTGGAAGGAATTAAAAAACGTAACTTCTTATATAGGTATAGACCAATTGATCTATGAATCTGTTAGCATGAAAAACGAAGTGGTCTTACAAGATCCCACAGAACAAAATTTACGCAAAATTTTAAATTACGGACATACTTTGGGTCATGCTGTAGAATCATACTTTCTTGAAAGTGATAAACATGAACTACTGCTTCATGGGGAAGCAATTGCCATTGGAATGGTTTTGGAAGGGTATCTGTCCCATAAACTGACAGGTCTCTCTGAACAGGATTTAAGTGACGTAAAGGATACTTTTTCTTCTATCTATAAAAAGGTTGCATTTTCATCCAGCGATATTCAACACATTCTAGAGTTGTTGAAGTTTGACAAGAAGAACTCTCATGGAAATATTAACTTTGTGCTACTTACAAGTATTGGCGAAACTGTAATAGATGTTCAAGTTCCTCAAGAATTATTCAATGAAGCTTTTGCTTACTACAAAGAATAAGGCATACATGTACTAAAAAGATGTGTTATACAACTCTTTATGCCCCTGAAAGAGAATAATTTATAGTTTAGATTGGTATTAACAAACCAATTAAATTATGAAACGTATCTTAATTGATTACAAGAAATTAGACCACAACACAGCTTCATTATTAATAGAGAATTACCCCTATGGATATGGTGATGACGATATTATTGCCTTTAAGAATGTGAAGGGTGAAATTATTGGAACTGTAGAGTTGAAAACTGAAGACACTCTTTACTTGGTGAAAATAAGCAAAAATCTTTCTAATTTTATTGCCAATTTTGATGACACTATCGAAAAAGAATTGAAAATTGAACCAGTAGCTATTTTAGAAGCAAATCTAGAACATGAGTTTGGTGAGGGAATAATGTAGACTTTATAGATAGCTTTCTTTTAAAATGTTTACATGGTGTTTCTGATGTCCAGAAATTGCAAATCCTAAACCTGCAACACTCCATTGTAAATCACCCGCTGTACCTGTATACAGTAATTGGTCGCCAGTTAAAGGCATAAATAATGCTATTGAAGAATCTCTAACTGCTATATATTCATTCATTAATTGATCGATGGTTCTTACACTGGCATTACATTCCAACACATAACCATCTTGTTCAAAACCTGGCAATGGTGCTTTATCACCTCTGGAGAAACGCAATGCCCTGTACGCAAAAATGCGTTCTGTATCAACAATGTGCATAAACACTTCTGCAACGGTCCATTTATTTTGTCCATAGGTATGCTGTAGTTTTTCTAACGGTAACGTTTCCATAAGTACTATTAGATCGTTTTTTCCTTTTTGCAATTCCTCCACTAATTCAACATTATTATCTAAAGTAGATAAATAGGTTCCGTAAAAGGCTTCATATTCGTAAGCTTGTAATTCTGATAATTTCAGATATTTGTAGTCTACTTTTTTTAGGCAAGACAGGAAATAAAAAATCCCACACAAAAACGTATGGGATCATTCATTATAAACTTAAGATGTGTTCTCTATAATTCATTGAAAATAGTGTGCATCAATCGTTTTTTATCATTGATACTTTCTTCCAATGATATCATGGTTTCTGTTCTACTGATACCATCTATATCATCTATGCTAAAAATGATATTTTTTGCATGTGTAGTATCTTTTGCTCTTATTTTACAAAATATATTGAATTTTCCCGTTGTAATATGGGCAACAGTCACAAATGGAATTTGACTAAGCCTTTCCAATACAAATTGGGTTTGATGTGTTTTTTCTAAATAAATACCAACATAAGCGATAAAAGCATATCCGAGCTTAACATAATCCACTGTTAATGAAGAACCTTTGATTATTTGCGCCTCTTCCATTTTCTTAACCCTTACATGAACTGTTCCTGCAGAAATTAATAACTTCTTGGCTATATCTGTAAATGGTGTTCTGGTATTATCAATTAACATATCCAGAATTTGGTGGTCAATTTCGTCTAATTTTACTTTATTCATTGTTAATGGTATTTTAGGTAAAAGTAATGAATTGAGGAATTAAATTTAACAAAACTCTATTTTTTTTAAAAAAAATGCAACATAATATGAGTTACCTTGAATAAAAATGAATTATTTCAATGCTTCAATAATATGTATTTGTGCATTTAATTTTTTTAATTCATCTTTTTTGGAGCAATCATATGTTTTATGTCCAAAATAATTTGACAACTTGCCTATTTTATCAATTTTTGGGTCAAATTCAATGGCACTACCTACTAAAACTTCTTTGTACAATATGCCAATTTTATCTCCCTTTTCATATTTCTCGTGAATTAAATGAGCATTCTCAATCAAGACATCAAAGAATAACTTATTGTTTTCAGGAATCATGAAATAATCCTTTTCTGTATACTCAACATATTGCTTTGTTGCAATGGCAAGAGCTCCTGAAATTAACGAGTAATATATATACTCCCGAGTAATCTCTCTTTCATAATCATTGGGACAATGGCCAGCTTCAAACAGAATTGTTGGAGTGCTCAACATTTGAAACGTATCCCCAACACAATTGGCATTAAAAGAATCATCATACCTTCCTATATGACCTGGAATCAGTTTTTGGAGCATTTTATTCATCGTGGCAATTATCTGCATGCTAATTATTCGGTTAGAGGTAATGCTTCGCTCAACATTCTGTGAAGGTGTTAAAAATGAAATTGTGGCAGGCTTAGGGGTATCCCCAACATTAAAAATAGTACGTTGACCATGAAGGTTAAAACAAAAACCTGGTTTAACTTCATTATATATGTTTCGCAACACTATACTTTCTGGTTGGCTAAGGTTTTGAGCATCTCTGTTTAAATCAATCTCATTTGCATTAATACGAGTGTAAGCTTCTGCTCCATCAGGATTAAGTATAGGTATTATATATAGGGTACAGTTCTTTTTAATTGCAACTGAAGTTTCATTGGGCTCATTTAAAAAATTTATAAAATCTAACACAGCTTTGGTTGTTGTAGATTCATTACCGTGCATTTGGGACCACATTAGAATCTTATTTTCCCCTGAACCAACCTCAATCATTTTAATTGATTTTCCCATTACAGATTTTCCAATTATTGTGACTTTAAACTGTTCTGAAACTGTTTCTAAAAAAGGTAAAATATCTTCGTTGGTTACATAACGTCTGGTAACAGATTCTTCTTTTATAGAAGAATAATCAACTCCTAGTCTCTGCATACTATCATAGTTTTCTATGATGCAAAAGTAAAATCATTTTAGGTTACAATTGTAATATAATTATATACATTTGTATACAGTTTGATTTGCTAAATGACTTGTATTGTATAGGTATGTAACACGATAGAAGTATTAAATAAATTAAATCTATGATATTAAGTTAATATTCTTATAAACAATTAATTAAATTGAATTAATGAGTCTATACTTTAAGTATATCTATGGTGAAATAGTTAAAAAAGAAGTTACATAGATTCAAATATATTTACAATGGTAAACACGGAAAAGTTTATTGAAAGATTAGAAGAAATCTTAAAATTCTATGGTCTTTCCGCCTCTGCTTTTGCAGACAAGGTTAAAGTGCAGCGCTCAAGTATATCTCATTTATTAACGGGTAGAAATAAGCCCAGTTTAGACTTCGTCCTTAAAGTAGTTTCTACATTTTCTGACGTTAATCTTTATTGGTTGCTCTTGGGACAAGGCTCTTTTCCTGCAAGTACAAACAAGCTATCTCCTACCCCTATTGTTCCTGAAATTAAGAATGACAAAAGCACTCATGTTAAGGATTCAAAACCCATTGATAAAATTGTTGTTTTCTATAAAGACCATACTTTTGAATCTTTTATACCTGAATAATAATCAAACATTGTAATCTCTTTGTAATAACTAGAAGTATTTCTTTTATTTGTATAAATGATTCTAAAAACCTTTTTTACCTGTATTATAATATTATTAGCAGTCTCCTGTTACCAACCGAATAGGGATTGTAGAAACTTTAAAACCGGTGAGTTCACCTTTACTACTATAATCAACGGGGAAGAGAAAACGACCACTTTTGTTAGAACCGATAAAATAGAAATAGATTATTTTAATGGAAAAGTAGATACATCTTCTGTAAGATGGATAAATGATTGCGAGTATATCGTAAAAAAGTTAAATCCAAAATCAATGGCAGAAGAAAAATCCATACATATGAAAATACTATCAACAACCGCTGATACATATGATTTTGAATACAATGTAGTGGGAGATAGTAAAAAATCTAAAGGCACCGCAATAAAAATTAATTAACCATGTTTGAAATTTTCACTAGTCCAGATGCTTGGATAGCGCTATTGACACTTACATTTTTAGAAATAGTCTTAGGAATAGATAATATCATTTTTATATCTATAGCAGCTGGTAAATTAGAAAAGGGCATGCGTAAAAAGGCCACCAATATAGGTTTGGTATTAGCCATGGCAATGAGAATTTTATTATTGTTTGCTATTTCTCTTTTAACTTCTTTAAAAAACCCATTTTGGATAATTGATAGTTCATGGATATCTGGCGGTATAAGTGGACAAGCATTGATTCTTTTTGGAGGAGGTCTTTTTCTTTTATATAAGAGTACTAAAGAAATTCATGAAAAAATTGAAGATAAAGAGCATGATGAACGTGAAGTGAAAAAGCACAGATCTTCTTCCTTGTCCAATGCCATCATACAAATAACCGTTATTAACATTGTATTTTCTTTTGACTCTATTTTAACAGCTATAGGGATGACCAATGGTATATCTCCAAACCCAAGTGATGCACTTATACTAATGGTTGTTGCTGTTGTTATTTCCGTAATTATAATGATGCTTTTTGCTAATCCTGTAGGGCAGTTTGTAAACAAACACCCTTCCATTCAAGTATTGGGGCTCTCTTTTTTAATTCTAATAGGCTTTATGCTGATTGCAGAAGCTGCCCATATTTCTCACCTAAACGTATTTGACAATGAAGTAGGTGTTATTCCTAAAGGGTATCTATACTTTACAATTTCTTTCTCTCTGATGATAGAATTTTTAAATATGAGAATGCAAAAGAAAAAGAAAACAACTAGTGAAATTGAATCATAACTTACAGATAATTAATATAAAAAACTCACCCAATTTTACATCAAGAAAACCCAAGTAAACTACCTCGGGGCAATTCCGCCTTGCTCTCAGGCAGACCCACGAGGCATTAAGTAAGAATATTTTTCATATTTCAACGCAAGCGTCGAGTTATTAAACCACAATGTGGGAATAATGGTTTCTGTAAAAGCAGGTACTATCGCATTAGTGTGATAAATTGAGGTTGAGAATTAATTGCTTTTTATTCCCTTGCCCATTACATTAATTAGGTCTAGTATATGCAACACTAGAGTTGTCTTTTTTTTGCTCTTCAAACAAAAGTTGCTGCTGTCTAACTGTGAGCGTACTGCCATCTGGACTCCAACCTGGAGGTCCGAAAATGTACATGAGTGCATGGGAAAGCTTTTTTGACTTCCTAACATCATTATAAATATCCTTAAACTCATGGGTAAGTATAATGATGGGATTGTTTGAATTAGGCGCATGGATTACCCCAAATTTTACATCAATATTATCATCTAACTCTATCCATGTTCCAAACAATTTATCAAAAAAGTTTAAAAATCCACCATGGTTTTTATCCAAATATTCTACATTTTGAGCATGGTGGGCCTGGTGCATAGTATGTGTGTTCATAAACTTTTCTATAAAACCCATTTTTGGAACATAAACAGAATGTAATTGAAATTGCCACAATGCCTCTATTCCCAGACATACCACAACCATTTCTACAGGGAATCCAACAGCTGGCATCCACATGTAAAATAAAGGCTTGTACAAAATAGTAAACCAACCATTACGTACAGCTGTTCCTAAATTATAATTATCTGATGAATGGTGAACAATATGTGCCGCCCAGAGAATTCTTATCTCATGATTGGCCCTGTGGAACCAATAATAAGTGAAATCATCTGCCAATTGGCACAGCAACCATAAGTACCAAACATAGCCAAATGATTTATATCCCAAAATATTAGTGGCTACTCCATCAACAATAGGATTAAACATTGCGTAGACAAATTTAAAAAGAGCTATGGTGTAAACTACTTTTAACAATGGGGCTATAATGGCAGATCCCACGCCCATAAAACCACTTGCAGCTAAATCTTTCCACTCATACAAATCTTCTTTTCCATGAGTTTTACTATATGCTAGTTCTAATAAAATAAAGGCTATAAAACACGGTGCTCCATATACCAGAGGGTTGGTGAAATCCATCTACATTCTAATTTAGGTAAAGATACTTGATATTAAAAAATTGTGTGTAATAAATAGAAAAATCTATTAAAATAAAGTAGGCTGCTCAGAATCTCCTTCTTTAGAGCCTTTCTTTTCTTGTTCTGGCATAATGTTTTCTTCATCTACTACTTCTATATCTTTGGGTTCATTCTCTTTGGGCTCTTCGTATGGCAGAGGCTCAAGTGCATTCATGTTTTTGACTTTTTCTGATGTCAAATGATTCCCCATGGCCTTTATACCTTTTATAGCAATAAAGTTTTCCAAGTCAACTGTTTGGTTTGGTTTAAGGTCTTTACCTCTTTGCTTGGTGAAATCTATTTCTGCCACAGGTCTCCAATCTGTAGAAACAAGTTCTAAAAATGATTTAGGGTGTTCAGAAATAAATAAATCTTCTTTATTTTCATGCTCTATCAAAAATCTTTTTACATAATACCGTTCCTTTTCACCGTCATAATATATGGCAGACAGCGGTTTCTTTGGATTCCATTTTTCTAAAACAATCATGTCTTCATCAAAATGATTGGTGAGATTAGGTGCAATGGTTTTCGCAATTCCTTTTTGGGTAACAATAAGCAACATGTCATTTCCTCTGAATTCACCCAATAAATCCCCTCTTCCATCAACATTTAACCTTCTAACAACATCATCGAACCAAATTTTTCTAGGTTTTAAAGTGGACACTCCTTTTTCTTTCAGCTCTATACGTTTTACTGAATACTTTGAAACTATATTTCCTTTAGATGACCTTCCCTTAATTAAAACATCGGCAAAATCTATATCCCATTTTAACTTCTTAATACTGCCTACCTGCCGTAAAAGTACCGTCACTATTTCTGCTTCGCCATTTGGGTTAGCTGTAAAATATAATAAGTCAGAATTGGGTTTTCCATTTGTGAGGTCATATAATTTATCCCTAGTGGTGCTTGTTACATTAAAACGCTTCACATAACTTGCTCCGCCCTTGCCATCCTTATAAATCATATTATAAGTTGTGCGAGAATCTTTCTTCTTAAATACAGCGACATGGATAATATTTTTTCCGATAAAGGTTTTGGAATCTACTCTAGTGACCATCATTTTACCATCATTGGTAAACACAATAATATCGTCTATATCACTACAATCTGTAACATATTCATCTTTTCGTAATGATGTTCCAATAAAACCCTCTTCCCTATTTACATAGAGTTTGGTATTTCTGATGACCACCTTGGTTGCTTCAATATCATCAAAAATCCTAATCTCAGATTTACGTTCCCTTCCTTTACCGTATTTCCTTTTCAGGTTCTTAAAATAATCTATGGCAAATTCAATAAGGTTGTTTAAATGATGCTTTACTTCTGCTATTCTCTCATCAAGTGTATCTAAAAGTTGTTGCGCTTTATCCTTATCAAATTTAGAAATCCGCTTGATTTTAATTTCTGTCAACCTAACAATATCCTCCTCTGTAACTGCTCTTTTTAAGTGTTTTGTAAAAGGTTCTAACCCCTTATCTATAGCACTGATGACGCCTTCCCATGTCTCTTCTTCTTCTATATTCCTATAGATTTTGTTTTCAATAAAAATACGTTCTAAAGAAGCAAAATGCCATTGTTCTTCCAGTTCCATTAATTGTATTTCCAGTTCTGCCTTTAACAATTGTACCGTTAAATCTACTGAGTGTTTCAACATTTCTGTTACCCCAATAAACAAAGGTTTGTTATCCTCAATAATACAGCCCAATGGAGAAATAGAAGATTCACATGATGTAAAAGCATAAAGGGCATCTATGGTTTTATCTGGGGATATACCGCTTGGTAAATGCACCAAAATTTCCACATCGGCCGCAGTATTGTCTTCAATTTTCTTAATTTTTATCTTTCCTTTTTCATTGGCCTTAAGGATAGAATCTATTAAAGTTGATGTATTTGTTCCGTATGGAATTTCATTGATTACCAGTGTGTTTTTATCAAATTGGGAGATTTTGGCCCGCACTCGTATTTTTCCTCCCCTAAGACCATCATTATAATTGCTTACATCTATAATTCCTGATGTAGCAAAATCTGGGAAAATTGTAAATCGTTGCCCTTTTAGGTGTTTTATTGACGCATCTATCAGTTCAATAAAATTATGCGGCAATATTTTTGTAGAAAGCCCAACGGCAATACCTTCTGCTCCTTGAGCCAATAATAATGGGAACTTAACGGGCAGATTTATAGGTTCTTTTTTTCTACCGTCGTAAGATTGTTGCCACTCTGTAATCTTAGGGCTAAAAATTACTTCCAGTGCAAATTTAGAAAGCCTAGCTTCAATATATCTAGAAGCAGCTGCCCTATCCCCTGTCAATATATTACCCCAGTTACCCTGAGTATCTATCAATAGATCTTTCTGTCCAATCTGCACCATGGCATCGGCAATACTGGCATCTCCGTGTGGATGATACTGCATGGTATGCCCTACCACGTTGGCAACTTTATTATACCTACCATCATCCAACTCCTTGAGTGAGTGCATTATTCTTCGTTGCACTGGCTTAAATCCATCTTCAATTGCTGGTACGGCCCGTTCCAATATTACATACGAAGCATAGTCCAAAAACCATTCCTTGTACATGCCAGTTACCTTGACCAAGGTATCCTGATTGTTGTCTTCTGATTGGTCTAAATGTTCTTCGTTTACTTCTTCACTTTCTTCCATAAAGAAAGACTCGTATTATTCTTGGTTTATAATTAGTTTTCCTTAATCAGATCAAGTTCAACTTTAAGGTTTTCTATGATAAATTTCTGTCTGTCAGGTGTGTTTTTGCCCATATAAAATTCCAATAGTTTTTCTATGGACATTGTTTTGTCCAACATTATGGGTTCTAACCGAATATCATCCCCAATAAAATATTTGAATTCATCCGGAGATATTTCACCCAAACCTTTAAATCGGGTAATTTCAGGTTTTCCAGACAGTTTATTCATCGCCGTAATTTTTTCTTCCTGACTATAGCAATAGAAAGTCTCTTTCTTGTTGCGCACTCTAAACAAAGGCGTTTGTAAAACATACAAATGGTTTTCTTTTATCAATTCTGGAAAAAATTGAAGAAAGAACGTAATGAGCAATAAGCGTATGTGCATCCCATCTACATCGGCATCTGTAGCGATAACAATATTGTTGTACCTAAGGTTGTCCATAGATTCCTCTATGTTCAATGCTGCTTGCAATAGATTGAATTCCTCATTCTCATACACAATTTTTTTAGACATTCCGTAGCAATTCAAAGGCTTGCCCCTAAGACTAAAAACAGCCTGAGTATTTACATCTCGAGACTTGGTTATGGAACCAGATGCTGAATCTCCTTCTGTGATGAACAATGTAGATTCCAAGCGTCTATCTTTCTTCATATCGCCTAAATGAACTCGGCAATCCCTAAGTTTTTTATTGTGCAAGTTGGATTTTCTTGCCCGTTCTTTGGCTAATTTACGAATGCCCGATAAATCTTTTCTTTCCCGTTCTGCTTGCAGAATTTTTGACTGAAGTTTTTCGGCCGTATCTGGATTTTTGTGCAGATAATTGTCCAAATACTTCCCCACAAAATCATTGATGTAAGTTCTTACCGTTGGGAAATTTCCACCCATATCCGTTGAGCCCAATTTTGTTTTGGTCTGACTCTCAAAAATAGGTTCCATTACTTTTATGGAAATAGCTGATATTATTGATTTCCTTATATCCGAAGCTTCATAATTTTTACCATAAAAATCCCGTATGGTCTTTACCAATGACTCTCTAAAGGCTGCATGGTGAGTACCTCCCTGAGTTGTATGCTGCCCATTCACAAAAGAATGGTATTCTTCACTATACTGGGTTTTGCTATGTGTTATGGCTACTTCTATATCTTCCCCTTTTAAATGAATGATAGGGTACAACATATCTTCTGTACTGTTGTTGTCTTCCAAAAGGTCTTTTAAACCATTTTCTGAATGGAATTTTTCACCATTAAAAACTATGGTAAGGCCTAAATTAAGATACACATAGTTTTTAAGCATGCGCTCCACATACTCGTTCCTATACTTGTATTTTTTAAAAATGGCTTCATCAGGAATAAAGGAAACCTTTGTTCCTCTTCGTTTGGAAGACTCCAAAGGACCATCTTCAACAACTAGATTCCCTTGACTGAATTCTGCCGTCTTTATTTTATTCTCCCTACTGGATTCTACTTTAAAAAATGAGGACAGTGCATTTACTGCTTTGGTACCAACACCATTTAGACCTACAGATTTTTTAAAGGCCTTGGAGTCATACTTTCCACCAGTATTCATTTTAGAAACCACATCCACTACCTTTCCCAAAGGTATTCCTCTACCGTAATCCCTAACACTTACGACATTGTCTTTAATAATGATTTCAATGGTCTTACCCGCTCCCATTACAAATTCATCAATACAATTGTCCAAAACTTCTTTTAAAAGAATATAGATACCGTCATCGGCTGAGGAACCATCTCCCAGTTTTCCAATGTACATGCCAGGACGCATACGAATATGCTCTTTCCAGTCCAAGGAGCGAATATTGTCTTCGGTATATTGTGTATCCTGAGCCATTAAATAGTTTTGCTGTGTAGGTCTGCTAATATAGGAAGTGTAGCAAAAAAATAAAACCCTTGACCCTTAAAGTAATTAACAAAACAACCTATATTTTGTTGATAGGCTTATTTTATGTTCTTTTTTTCCCAGAAACCAGCATAACACCAAAAATAACCACCAACATTCCCATCATTTGAATCACAGTTATTGCTTCGTCCAAAAAAAGATATGCAAGAACAATTGTGGATATGGGTCCTAAACTCCCAAAGATTGAAAAAGTTGAGGCTCCTAAACGTTCAATAGCTTCGGAAACCAAAAATGAAGGAATCAAGGTTGAGAAAATGGCCATGGCCAACCCAAGCAAATATACTTCTACGGGATATTCAAACAAATTGAAATCAGCAATGAAAATATAATGTACAACAACGCAAACAGTGGAAATAATCATAGCGTAAGCCGTAAAGGTGACCGAACCAAATTTTGGGATGAGCCATCCACTGCCCACCAAATACATGGCATAGGTAAGTGCACTTAAAAAGATTAAAAATCCGCCCCAATAAACATCATCTCCTTTAACTCCTATCTCATTCCAGAAAACAATAAGTATCCCTAAATAGGTTATTAGAATTGCGATGGTCTGTTTTTTACTGATTTTATTTTTAAAAAATAACCAAGACAATAACACCACCATGGTTGGGTAGATAAATAATATGATTCTTTCCAAACCAGCTTTAAGGTACTGTAATCCCTCAAAATCGAATAAACTAGCTAAATAATACCCCACAAAACCAAAGAAAATTAGCCACAAATAATCTTTTGAGTTTATTGCTGAAGAATGCAATGGTTTTTTCCAAATAGCAATGGCGACGTAAAAAGGAAGAGCAAACACCATTCTAAAGAAAAGCAACGTCACCGCATCTACATGATATTGATAGGCAAGTTTTACCATTATTGCTTTTGCTGAAAACAGCACTACTCCTAGAATGGCAAAAACAATTCCAATTGTTGCAGATGATTTTTTAATCATTCTGCTAAGCTAAAGTCAAACTATAAAAAAAGGTATTTCAATTTTAAGGAATTACGATACTCAAGCAATAAAACTATACATTAAACCTAAAATGCATCACATCACCATCTTTAACTACATACTCTTTTCCTTCTACTCGCATTTTACCCGCCTCTTTTACTTTAGCTTCACTGCCATAAGTAACAAAATCATCATAGCCTATTACTTCTGCACGGATAAATCCTTTTTCAAAATCAGTATGGATAACGCCAGCAGCTTGGGGTGCAGTTGCCCCAACAGATATTGTCCAAGCACGGACTTCTTTAACCCCCGCTGTAAAATAGGTGTCTAAATTCAATAATCTATATGCACTACGAATCAATTTAGCAGAACCAGGCTCAGTTAAACCCATATCTTCCAAAAACATTTGTCGCTCTTCATAAGTTTCCAGTTCGGTAATATCAGCCTCTGTACCTACAGCCAAGAAAATAACTTCAGCATCCTCATTTGCTACCGCTTCCTTAACTTTCGTTACATAAGCATTTCCTTCGGTAGCTGCAGCTTCATCCACATTGCAAACATATAATACTGGTTTGTCTGTAATAAATTGTAGAGGCTTAACAAACTCTGCCCTGTCATCTTTTTCTATTTCAATAGCTCTAACGGATATTCCAGCCTCAAGACTATTTTTTATTTTCAACAAAACAGCTTCTTCTTTTTGGGCATCTTTATTACCGGTTTTGGCCGCACGTTTTACTTTGTCCAATTTTTTATCAACTGTTTCTAAATCTTTTAATTGTAGTTCCATGTCTATAATCTCTTTATCCCTAATAGGATCTATAGAACTCTCAACATGTACAATATTATCATTATCAAAACAACGCAGTACATGTAAAATAGCATCAGTTTCCCTTATGTTTCCTAAAAATTGGTTACCAAGGCCTTCTCCTTTACTGGCGCCTTTTACCAAGCCGGCAATATCTACAATTTCTACAGTGGCAGGCAAAACTCTTTCCGGGTTCACCAATTCTTCCAGCTTTTCTAATCTGCTGTCTGGTACGTTCACCACACCAATATTGGGCTCAATGGTACAAAAAGGGAAATTTGCACTTTGTGCCTTAGCATTTGAGAGGCAATTAAAAAGGGTTGATTTTCCTACGTTTGGCAATCCTACAATACCAGCTTTCATGTTTTGTTATTTTAAAGGTGCAAATATAGACTATAGATATATGGTGCTAAAACGATTTTCAACAAAAAACCCGAGCAATTGCTCGGGTTTAATATATTTAGTTTAATTATACATTAATCATCTGGGTGCATAAATTTTTGTTTTCCCAGAAGTTCATCTTCAGTCTCTTCTCTCTCTTCATCTGGAACACAACAATCTACAGGACAAACCGCAGCACACTGTGGTTCTTCATGGAAACCTTTACATTCGGTACACTTATCTGGTGAAATGTAATAAATTTCATCACTGATTGGTTCTTGTACTTCATCAGCATTAATAGCTTTCCCATCTGGTAACACCACATCTCCTTTTAATGACGTACCATCACTATAACGCCATTCATCTGCTCCTTCATAAATTGCGGTGTTTGGACATTCTGGTTCACAAGCTCCACAATTAATACACTCATCAGTTATAAAAATTGCCATAGTATTCTTTTTCCTTAAAGTGCTGATTTTAATTCAGCATCACTATTTTTGTGCAAAGGTAAACCCAATTAAAATTTTGTACAAATATAAATGAAAGACCTTAACATTAGAATCAAAGCTTTTGTCAAACTTGGAACATTTCTTCAAGAATTTTACGAATATGACAATAAACCTATAGATTTAATAGGAGTTAAAAAAAAATGGTTTAATGATTTTGACCAAAAAATAACACTTTCTGGTCATAAAAACGGTTGGTACACTAAAGAAAACATTCTATTTAACATAAAAAAATGGTCGGAATTATTAACTGAACCAAAATTAAATTCGTGGTTGAGCAACTATGATTTAAGCAATATAACTTCAAAAAAAGTTGCCTTGATAATGGCAGGGAACATTCCCTTGGTTGGGTTTCATGATTTTCTATCAGTTCTTATCACTGGGAATAAAGTTTTGATAAAAGCTTCATCGAATGATGCTATTTTACTTCCGTTTTTAACAAGTTATTTGATAGCTGTTGAACCATCCTTGGAAAAAGAAATCAGTTTTATTGAAGGACAATTAAAAGACTATGACTGTGTCATTGCAACCGGCAGTAACAATACATCTCGTTATTTTGAGCACTATTTTGGTCATAAACCCAATATTATAAGAAAAAACAGAAACTCAGTAGCTGTATTGACAGGAGAAGAAACCCAAGAGCAACTACATGCATTGGGCGAGGATATTTTTAGATATTATGGTTTGGGGTGCCGTAGTGTATCTAAATTACTTGTACCTATTGATTATGATTTTGACGTTTTCTTTAAAGCAATATTTTCCTATAATTCAATTATTGACAGTACAAAATACTCCAATAATTACGACTACAACAAGGCAGTATATTTAATGAGTGAATTTAAGATATTGGACAATGGTTTTTTAATATTAAAGGAGGATGAAAGCTATGCCTCCCCTATAGCTTCAATTTTTTATGAAAGGTATGCATCAAAGGAAAAAGTACTAAATAAATTAAGTCAAGACCAAGAGAAATTACAATGCATTGTAGCTAGTGGAATATGCGAAAATGAAATTCCGTTTGGGCAAACACAGACGCCAACTTTGACAGATTATGCAGATGGAGTGGATACTGTTGAATTCTTGTTAAAAACATAACAGAATTAGTTAAGATTCCGCTATAATCTTTCAACTAAATTTATGACCTTTAGCAGCTGAATTTCATTCCAATAAAAAAGAAAAAAAATGAAAAAACATAATTTTAGTGCAGGTCCATGTGTATTGCCCCAAGAAGTAATGAAAAAAGCCTCAGATGCTGTTATTGAATTAGATGGCATTGGACTTTCTTTGATAGAAATCTCTCACCGAAGTAAAGAATTTGTTGCTATTATGGAAAATGCACGTTCATTGGCATTGGAACTAATGGGATTGGAAGGAAAAGGATACCAAGCACTTTTTTTACAAGGAGGTGCCAGTATGGAATTCCTTATGACGGCCTATAACCTATTGGAAAAAAAAGCTGGTTATGTTAATACAGGTGCTTGGAGCGCCAAAGCTATAAAAGAAGCAAAATTGTTTGGTGAAGTAGTAGAATTGGCATCATCAAAAGACAAAAATTTCAATTATATCCCAAAAGGGTATGATATTCCTACGGATTTAGATTATTTGCACATCACATCCAACAACACCATTTTTGGAACTCAAATAAAAAAATTCCCAAAGACCAATGTTCCTTTGGTGTGTGATATGAGTTCTGATATTTTTTCAAGACAATTGGATTTTTCTCAGTTTGATTTAATCTATGCAGGTGCCCAAAAGAATATGGGACCAGCTGGCACTACCCTAGTTGTGGTAAAAGAAGATATTTTAGGAAAAGTATCTCGCCAAATACCATCTATGTTAGATTATAAAGTACACATAGGGAAAGACAGTATGTTCAATACCCCTCCAGTTTTCCCTATCTATGTAACTATGTTGACTTTGCAATGGTTAAAAGATTTAGGTGGAATTGCTGCTATTGAGGAAATAAATGATAAAAAAGCAAGGTTGATTTACTCTGAAGTAGAACTTAATCCATTGTTCAAAGGTTTTGCCGCTGTGGAAGACCGTTCTAATATGAATGCAACTTTTAACCTTACTGATGACTCCCTAAAAGATACTTTTGATGCCATGTGCAAAGAAGCTGGAATAAATGGGATCACTGGTCACAGGTCAGTTGGTGGTTATAGAGCATCTATGTACAATGCATTGACAATGGACAGCGTTGGGGCATTGGTAGATGTTATGAGTGAATTGGAAAGAAAAGCATAATTATAGTTAATGGTTTTTAGTTGTTTGTTGTTAGAGAATTATGTTTTTTAATACGTTGTCAACCAAAAATCTATAACAAACAACCAAAAACAGAAATATGAAAATACTTGCGAACGACGGAATAGCACAATCAGGAATTACTGCAATGGAAAATGGTGGTTTTGAGGTCATTACCACAAAAGTAGCTCAAGAACAATTGATAAATTACATCAATGAGAATAAAATTGATGCCATACTTGTTCGTAGTGCCACACAGGTAAGAAAAGATATTATAGACAACTGCCCTACCCTAAAATTAATTGGCCGTGGTGGCGTAGGGATGGATAATATTGATGTTGTTTATGCCAAAGAAAAAGGGCTTCATGTTATCAATACACCCGCAGCTTCATCAGAATCCGTAGCTGAATTGGTATTTGCACATTTATTTGGAGGAGTACGGTTTTTACATGATTCCAATAGAAACATGCCCTTGGATGGCGACAGTAAATTCAAAGCATTAAAAAAGGCATATGCCAGCGGTATAGAATTACGTGGAAAAACATTGGGTGTCATTGGTTTTGGACGTATTGGGCAGGCTACTGCAAAAATAGCCCTTGGTATTGGTATGAAAGTCATTTACTTTGACCCATTCTTGGAAGAGACCACTATAGATGTTCCCTTTTTTGATGGGCAAATGGTGTCTTTCCCTATGAAAAGTACCACTAAGGATAACCTTTTAAAGACTTCAGATTTTATTACGGTACATGTTCCCGCACAAAAAGAATATGTTATTGGAAAAAAGGAATTTGAACTAATGAAAAATGATGTTGGAATAGTTAATGCAGCAAGAGGCGGAGTTTTGGATGAAGTAGCCTTAATAGATGCCTTGGAAAGTAATAAGGTAGCATTTGCAGCTTTGGACGTGTTTGAGTCTGAACCCACTCCAGAAATTAAAATTTTAATGCATCCACAAATCTCATTGACCCCACATATTGGTGCAGCTACCAAAGAAGCCCAAGACAGAATAGGAACAGAACTTGCATCCCAAATAATGACACTATTAAAGTAATTTTTTAGCTAATAAACAATACTGTCACTTTTTTTTTGATACATTACAGCAAACATTAACTAATAAAATATAAAATGTCAGGATTATTAGATTTACTAGGTAGCCCAATGGGCAAACAATTAATTCAAGGAGTGGCTGGTCAAACAGGTCAGTCAGAAAGTAATACTTCCAATCTATTAGGTATGGCCATGCCATTGATATTGGGAGCAATGAAAAGAAACGCTTCAACACCAGAAGGAGCCCAAGGTTTAATGAGCGCTCTTTCGGGTAAGCATGATGGAGGGATTTTAGATAACCTTGGTGGATTTTTTGGCGGTGGTGTTGACCAATCTGTAATGGATGACGGTGCTGGTATTTTGGGTCATATTTTTGGAGGAAAACAAGCAGGTGTTGAAAATGCTTTAAGCCAAAAATCGGGGATGGATATGGGTACTATCAGTACCATTTTAAAAGTCGCAGCACCTCTTTTAATGGGTATGTTGGGAAAACAAAGCAGGCAACAAAATGTAAGTGATTCCAGTGGACTTGGAGACATGCTTGGTGGCCTTTTAGGTGGCGGAAGCAATGCAGGAAAACAACAGTCTTTAATAGAGTCTTTCCTTGATTCTGATGGAGATGGCAGTATTTTAGACGATGTAGCAGGAATGGTACTTGGAGGAGGAAACAAAAACAGTAGTGGTCTAGGTGGCCTTCTTGGAGGTTTATTTGGAAAATAAAATACCTTAACTTATTTTAACAGAGCCGTTTGTTCTTACAAACGGCTTTTTTTTGTACCTTTTAGTTATGAAAATTTTCATAAACAAGTTTTTATTTGTCTCCATTGCCTTGATGCTATTGTCCATTGGTTGTAAAAGCACAAAAGAAGCGGTTACTATTACTGATGAAGAGAAAGAAATATTCAATCAAAAAGAAGGGAGCGCACATACCATTGATAACGATGAAGTAGAATATGAAATAACAATAATTGACCCTGGATTTAATACATGGCTCAGAAGCATTGCAAAACCAGAAGGTTATTATTCCCAATCATATTTAGAAAGTAGAAATGCCATTTATGTAACGGAATGGAACAATAGGGTATTACAACCTCTGCGTTATGATCCAAACTTGTATGAGCTACAAATAAGTTATGATGCAAACATTGATTATGGATATGATGTAAATTATCAGTTATACAATTACTTTATTTACTTTCAAAGAAAATACAATCAACGTTTGGGTGCCTTTGTGCCAAGAATTTAATGAAGTATCTTTGTTAGTAATATATAAGCATGGAAAAATTAAAACAACGTTGGGGCGTTACATCCAACTTTCAAATTATTATCATTTGTATTGTTTTTGCGATAACAGGATCCACCGCTACTAAATTAGCATCTCCTTTAACCAGTTTTATTGGTTTGGATAGAGAAACTACTAATTCTTGGTTATACTGGACAGTACGCATACTATTGATTTTTCCAATATATCAAGTATTGTTGGTTGCCTTTGGGTGGTTATTTGGGCAATTTAAATTTTTCTGGACTTTTGAAAAGAAAATGCTTGTTCGTTTAGGTTTTAAAAGGTTTTTATAAAAAGATATTTGAACAATTTTAAGAAAATATTACTTTCTTTTACCTCCATACTTTTAATTGGAGCTATAAACCTGCCCTCTTTTGTAAAACTTTCCCACGCTCTTTTTGAACATACAGAACAAACATGTGAAGAACAGGGTTCATTACACATTCACGAAGCAGAACTGGATTGTGACTTTCAAAAATTTAATCTGTCTTCCCAATTCTATCCTCAATTACAGGATTATACGTTACACCCTCCTAGAATAATCAAAAAAGAAAATAATAATCATTATTTCTTTTTGAGTAACTACCAAAAATTACATTTCTCTCTTAGAGGCCCTCCTTCTATTTCATAACTAGTTTATTGAAAATCAATTATTTAATTATTTATTATTATAGTTATGAAAAAATTATTTTATTCATTGCTCTATGCAATGGTTTTTATGCATGTTTCTTTTAGTTATTCACATAATACCTTGTCTGGAATTATATCCGACGCCAATGACAACAATCCCCTAGAACAAGTAACCGTTTACTTTCCTCAATTGGAAAAAGGTGCGGTAACCAACGTAAAAGGAGAATATAGTATTACCCACCTACCCAATGGAGAATATAATGTTGTGGTATCCTATTTAGGATATCAAACCTATTCCAAATCAATTACAATTGTTTCCGGATCCAATGCTTTAGATGTTGAATTGACACCAAGTGTCATAGAAATGGAAGAAGTTATTTTATCTACTCCATTTCATAAACTCCAAAGCGATAATGTAATGAAGGTGGAGACAGCAAAAGTAACAGATTTAAAAGCCATGGGTTCAACAACTTTAGCTCAAGGAATTACTACTATTCCTGGAGTGGAAAGCGTTTCCACAGGTATGGGAATTGGAAAACTTGTTATACGGGGACTCAGTTCCAATAGGGTTTTGGTCTATAGCCAAGGAATTCGGATAGAAAACCAACAATTTGGAGATGAACATGGTTTGGGTATCAACGATGCTGGAGTTGAAAGCGTTGAAGTCATAAAAGGTCCTGCTTCCCTACTTTATGGTTCTGATGCAATGGGAGGTGTGCTCTATATTAACCCAGAAAAATTTAGCATGACAAACACTATGGAAGGTGATGTGAATTTAGATTATTTCACCAATACAGAAGGTGTAAATGCAAATGCTGGTTTTAAATCTTCTGGCAATGCATTCAAATTTTTAATACGTGGAGGTATTACCACACATGCAGATTATAATACTGGGGACGATCTTAGAGTGACCAATTCAAGATTTCAGGAATACGATCTTAAAACAGGTATTGGATATCAAGTTTCTAATTTTAAAACAGAACTCCGTTACAATTACAATAATGCAGATTTGGGTATACCTGAAGAAATTGGAGAGCAAACTAAAAAGCGTTCACCAGATTTACCTTATCAGCAAATAGACAATCATATTTTAAGCTCAAAAACCAATTTGTTTTTCAATAGTTCTAGTTTAGAAACGACCATTGGCTATACTTTTAATGTCCGTAAAGAGTTTGAGGATGGTGAAGAATTCGCAGCCCTTCATATGGAATTGGCTACGTTAAGTTATAATTTACAATACCATCTTCCAAAATGGGGAAAATGGGAAATTATTACGGGTGTACAGGGTATGAGACAAAGCAATGAAAACTTTGGCGAAGAAGTATTGATACCCAATGCCATCACCAATGATATTGGCCTTCTTGTTACATCACATGTACATATAAATAAGAGTGATGTTCAAATTGGGCTACGTTATGACCACAGAACAATTGATGGAGAAGCAAATGGTATTTTTAATGATGAAGGGTATATTCCTGAAATAAATAGAAATTTTGAAAGCCTTAATGCCGCTGTCGGTTATAAGTTTAATATCATGTCAGATTTGGTTGCAAGACTAAACGTTGCAACTGGATTTAGAGCGCCTAACTTGGCCGAGCTAACATCTAATGGGGTACATGAGGGTACTAATAGATATGAAATTGGTAACCCAAACTTAAGTAATGAGCAGAACTTACAAACAGATATTGGTCTAGAGTATAAAGCTGAGCATATTGAATTTTTCATAAATGGGTTTCATAATAGTATAAATGATTTTATTTACATTGAACCCAATGGGGAATTTATAGGTGAAAATGTTGTATTTATATATAATCAGCAAGATGCAAAACTTTATGGTGGAGAAATCGGTTTTCATTTACACCCACATCCATTAGATTGGTTGCATATAAAAAGTAGTTATGAAACTGTAACCGGAAAGCTAAAAGGAGATCAATATTTACCATTGATTCCAGCAAATAACCTAACCAATACTTTAAGGGTAGAGTTCAACAATGATAAAGAAAGCAGTTTTCGTGATGGTTATGCTTTTATCACATTAAAATCAGTGTTTAACCAAAACAATGTGAATGCTTTTGAAGATGAGACTGATGGTTATACCATATTGAATATGGGGCTAGGTGGACATTTACAAGTTTTTGGACAGAAAATGAATGTTCATATCAGTGGTAATAATATTTTGGATAAAAGTTATGTATCACACTTATCCAGATTAAAAACTAATGGTATACCCAATATTGGAAGAAACATTAATATAGGGCTAAGTTTGCCTTTGTAGTAGTCTTTTAAGATTAGGTGCTTCAATATTTATAGATACTAATCTATTTCCAATACGTTTCCTTTTTTCTTATTTCCTTTAATCACATAAGTATACAACCACATAATGGTAAAAGAAGGTATAAAATCTGTCCCTGGAATTAATTCTTCAACAAAAGTGACCAAACCAGCGGCTTGTCCAATTTTTCCTTTATACATTCTGGTCATTAACCATGCAGATAATGGTGCCCATATAATATCTGAGAACTCCCCAATACCAGGAATTACAAAGGATAACATTCCTAGGGAATCAAAAAGTAATCCTAAAAAAAGGTTTCGTATTTTTTTATCTTTTAGTTTGGACATGGCGGTAATTTAAATATTCTTTTTCAAAGAAAACAATAAAGGTGCCTGAATTGAAAACTAAGATAAATTAGAGCTTATTAATTTTAAAAATTCGTTTCTAGTTTCAATTTTCTCAAACTGTCCCCTAAACCCCGAAGTTGTAGTAACTGAATTTTGTTTTTGCACGCCACGCATCATCATGCACATATGTGATGCTTCAATCACCACGGCTACTCCCTTTGGCTTAAGGGTATCGTTTAAACATTCCAAAATATCATGAGTCAATCTTTCCTGTACTTGCAATCGTCTTGCAAACACATCTACAACACGTGGTATTTTACTCAATCCAACAATATGACCGTTAGGTATATAGGCCACATGGGCTTTACCAAAAAAGGGTAACATATGATGTTCGCAAAGTGAATATAGTTCTATATCCTTAATGATGACCATGTCATCATAATCTTCTTTGAACATGGCGCTTTTAAGGATTTCCACAGCATCTTGTTGATAGCCCTGTGTTAAGAACAACATAGCTTTGGCTGCTCTTTCTGGGGTTTTCAACAATCCTTCACGAGAAGTATCCTCTCCTATTTCATCTATAATCTTAGAGTAACCTTCTTTGACTTCATTGGTAATCTCTATATTATATTCTTCTAAACTTTTATATGGTGGCATTTTTTTAATATATAGTTCAATTATATATGTCGCAATTTTTTCATGAAATCAACAATACTTACCCAATGTTTTTTTGAAATTTAATTATAAATGAGCAAGAACCCAAAAATACACATTAATGTAGTTATATCATTAATTTTTGCCATGTCTATAGTTATGTTTACTTTCATCCTAAAAATATATTTTAATGATACAAGCCAGTAATATTCAAAAATATTATGGAGATCTCCAAGTATTAAAAGGAGTTGATTTACACATAAAAAAAGGGGAAATTGTCTCTATTGTAGGTGCCTCTGGAGCGGGAAAAACCACTTTATTACAAATTTTAGGGACATTGGATACACAATCCAATGCATCTGATAGTTCTTTATTAATAAATAATACGGATGTTACCCTTTTATCTGATAAGCTATTGGCTAAATTTAGAAATGAACATATTGGTTTTATCTTTCAATTCCATCAATTATTGCCTGAATTTACTGCATTGGAAAATGTATGTATACCCGCATTTATAAAGAAAATACCAAAGGCCGAAGCTGAAAAAAAAGCTAAAGAATTACTGGACTTTTTAGGGCTTTCCCACAGATATCACCACAAGCCCAATGCATTGTCTGGCGGAGAACAACAACGAGTTGCTGTGGCTAGGGCATTGATAAACAATCCTTCTATTATTTTTGCAGATGAACCTAGTGGAAACTTGGATTCTGAAAGCGCTGACAACCTGCACCAACTCTTTTTTAAGTTGAGAAATGAATTTGGACAAACCTTTATCATTGTTACCCATAATGAGGAACTGGCTAATATGGCGGATAGAAAACTGATTATGGTAGATGGTCATATAACAAATTAACATGCTTAAAAAACTATGGGACTATGTAAAAAAACCCGTTTACACAGAGTATAAGAACTCACCTCTATGGTATAAGAAAAAAATATTTTTTTCATCACTCATTTGGTGCTTGGTAATTGGTGTGGCATTGGTAATGCTCAGTGGAATAATAACCCATTTATTCAATATAGAAGTTGGAGAACATGCATTAGAAGAGCTTTTCTCTAAATCTATTTGGGTAGTTTTTCTTTTAGTGGCAATAGTTGCTCCCGTGATAGAGGAACTATTATTTAGAGGTCCTTTAATATTATTTAAAGATTCTCCACATTTTAAATATGCATACTATGTTTCAGCATTGGCATTCGGAGCCATACATATTTCAAATTTTGAAGATTGGCGGCAAATACTATGGCTAATTCCCCTTCTAGTGGCTCCACAAATATTTATAGGTCTGTTTCTAGGGTACATTCGTGTTAAACTTGGTCTTAAATGGTCCATGCTTTTACACTCTGCCTATAATACCGCTTTATTTTTACCTATGCTTTTTGCACAATTGTTAGATATCCCTTTGGAATGAATCAAACTGAATTAAAAGAGTTTTTGGATGCCAAAGTGATTCAGTACAACAATCCTAAATTTTTGGAAAGTGATCCCATACAGATTCCTCATTCATTTACCCTAAAAGAAGATATAGAAATCAGTGCCTTCTTAACTGCTACCATTGCTTGGGGAAATAGAAAAAGTATTATTAACAACGCCACTAGATTGATGGCCCTTTTGGACAACTCCCCTTTTGATTTTGTAATGAACCATAAGGAGAATGATTTAGAATCACTTTCAGGATTTGTACATCGTACATTTAAAGACGAAGACTTAATTTATTTCATTAAAAGTTTAAGGAACATCTATCAAAACCACCAAGGTTTAGAACAGGTGTTCTCAATTAAGAATAAAGAAAATTCTTTACAGACCGCTATTTCAAATTTTAAAACTGTTTTTTTTGAAATGAATCACCCCCTCAGAACCACTAAACATATTTCCGACCCAAACAAGGGTTCGGCAGCAAAACGCATCAATATGTTTTTACGGTGGATGGTGAGAGATAACTCAACTGGAGTAGATTTTGGAATCTGGAAAAAAATAGCTCCAAGTCAGTTATCTTGTCCATTGGATGTCCATTCGGGCAACGTTGCCCGAAAATTAGGCCTGCTTAACCGTAAACAAAATGACGCTAAAGCATTGGCTGAATTAGATTACAACCTTCGTGCTTTAAATCCAATTGATCCTGTTAAATATGACTTTGCTTTATTTGGATTAGGGGTGTTTGAAAAATTCTAACCTCCAAACCCAAATCCAGGAGCAAAATCCATCATTACTTTTTTACCACTTTCAGCTATCGATTTATAAATTGCTTCCATAATCATCATATCCCGTAATCCCATTTCTCCCGGAGCCCTGTTTGGTGTGCCTACCTGAACATGATTTTGGTTTTTATTGGTTGTTTATAATAAAGTGTATTACACTAAAGCACATAAAATTAAGAAACTAGATAGTTGTCACTCTTTTCTTTTAGTTAAGAATTTTTTAATACCATGGGTATATTGATTTTATAATCAATCCAAACGAAGTTGGGAACTAAATAAAAAAGTAATGAACTACCTCGATGCAGAGCATACGAGGTATAAAATTAGAAACCTCCTTTTTATTTCAACGCAAAGCATGGGAGAATTAAATCCTTTTGGGCTATCGCCCCGCGATTAAAAGGAAATCATATTTCTAAATATTTCACTCAAAATCCCTACTTTTAATCAAATTCCAAAATTCATTCTAAAATGAGTCAAAAAATACAATTCTCAATTTTTGTCACGCTTTGTTTGGTTACTACAATGTTTTCTCAAAGTAGAACCATTCCAGTGGACACTACCATTGTCACCCAACACAGTGTTACCACCAATGGCAGCAGTTTTACCTATACCGCAACAACGGGCACACAGCCTGTATGGGATGAGTTGGGGAAACCTATAGCTTCACTTCATTACACCTATTACACCCGTAACAATATTAAGAATAGGGCAGCAAGACCTCTGCTGATTTCTTTTAATGGCGGACCAGGTTCTGGTTCTGTATGGATGCATTTGGCCTATACCGGTCCTCGCATTCTAAAGATTGATGATGAAGGTTATCCAGTACAACCGTATGGTGTAAAGGAAAACCCATATTCCGTTTTGGACATGGCAGATATTGTTTATGTAAATCCTGCTAATACAGGTTATTCTCGTACCATTCCTGAAACTGGTAAAGATGTTGACAGAGATACGTTTTTTGGCATCAATGCAGATATAAAATATTTAGCGGAATGGTTGAATACTTTTGTTACCCGAAACAATCGCTGGCGCTCCCCTAAATATATCATCGGGGAAAGTTATGGTGGTACTCGGGTTATGGGCTTGGCTCTGGCATTACAAAACCAACAATGGATGTATCTAAATGGAGTAATTATGGTTTCTCCTGCTGATTATAAAGTGATACGTAATGACGGACCAGTTGCCTCAGCGTTAAACCTTCCCTACTATACCGCAGCGGCATGGTACCATAAGGCGTTGCCTGCGGCATTGCAACAAAAAGATTTGCTCGAAATTTTACCAGAATCCGAAGCGTATACGGTAAACACATTGATTCCCGCTATTGCCAAAGGTGGTTTTATCGGGGAGACTGAAAAAAATGCCGTGGCTAAAAAAATGGCATATTACTCAGGTTTAACAGAAAAAGAAATTTTAGATCACAATCTTATTGTGCCTACTCGATATTTTTGGAAGAATTTATTAAAAGATAAAAACGGATATACCACTGGCCGACTGGACAGCCGTTATTTAGGTGTTGATAAGCAATTATCGGGTACATCACCAGATTATAGTGCAGAACTCACTTCTTGGTTGCACAGTTTTACCCCAGCCATAAATTATTATTTACAGGAAGAGCTCAATTTTAAGACCGATGTTAAATACAATATGTTTGGCCCTGTACATCCTTGGAACAATAAAGATGATAACACTCGTGACAATTTGCGTCAGGCCATGGCGCAAAACCCGTATTTAAATGTGATGTTCCAATCTGGGTATTTTGATGGTGCCACCACGTACTTTAATGCCAAATACACTATGTGGCAAATAGACCCAAGCGGACGCTTAAAAGACCGTTTTAGTTTTAAGGGTTACCGTAGTGGGCATATGATGTATCTGCGTCGTGAAGATTTAAAAAATGCCAATAATGATATACGCGAGTTTATTCAACGGACTTTATCAAATGGAAAAAGTGCAAAATATTAAATTTAAAAACATGAAAACTAAAAGAACAATACTCTCAATTTTTCTATTTGTATTAATTATTCAATTATCTGCTCAAGAAATTCCTTCTAAAGAATGGCAGATAAAAACAGCAATTATGGCTGCTCCCGAAGAATATAAAGAAGGGGCTAAAGTTTATGGTTATGATCAAGATGGAAACTTTACTACATTACGAGAAGGCAGTAATGCCTATATCTGTTTAGCAGATGACCCAAACAATGATAACTTTTCCACTGCTGCATATCATATAAGTTTAGATGAGTTTATGGCTCGTGGTAGGGAATTAAGAAAGCAGGGGTTAAACTTTAAAGAAATTTTTGATACACGGGAAAAAGAAGTGAAAGCTGGCACATTAAAAATGCCAGACAAAACTACATTATGTGTTTTAACAGGAACTGTAAATGCTGAAACCCAAGAAATTGAAAACATATATGTACGCTATGTATTTTATATGCCCTATGCCACAGGAGAATCTACAGGATTACCAATCAAACCAACACCTCCTGGCCATGCATGGTTAATGAATCCTGGAACACATAGAGCGCATATTATGATTTCTCCGCAGAAGGGGAATTGAAAACATTTTTGTATCAAACCCTTCTTTTCTACTACCCATATATAAAGCAAGAATGGGGTACGCAGGACAACCAATGATGGTAATAAAAGCAAACAGGGCTCTTCTTAAAAAAAGTAGAAGCTTTAAAGAGCTTATAAGAAGTTATGTCAAATTCTCAGGAGATACCAAACTAGAGTTTAAAGAACTGAGTGAATTTGAGAAAAAGAAAATTAGCGATAAAATCATTGCGTAAAGCAAAAAGGATAAACAACAGGAAATTTTAATTTTCGGTTATCTATATGCTTGTCCATTGGTATCATTTATAGCATCTGTTGGTGGGTTGTTTCATAAAACAGTATCTTGGCAAGAACTGAAAAATCAACCAAAAATGCCAACTGAACAAGACATACCTAAACCTTTTCTACAGACCTTATCCATGTTGCACATAGGTCTTTTTATAGGCCTGGCAGCATTTACAGGTTTTGCATACTATACAGGAGATACTCTAAAAACTGAAAGCTATCCCAATGGGGATGTTTTTTTATACCTAGTACCCATAGGAGCTATAGTGGGATATTTTTTAAGCAATTATATGTTTAAGAACATGGTGGATAAAATACCTGAAAAATTACCGTTGCAAAGAAAATTATCCAGATACCAAAGTGCATCCCTGATTAAATATGCAATTTTGGAAGCCCCTGCATTTTTAGCGCTTTTTGCATTTTTACAAAGCTCCCATGCACTATATCTCACTATTGCCGTTTCTCTGATTATTTATTTCTTTACGCAACGCCCAACAGAAGAAAAAATCAAAAAAGCATTATCTTTATAAATATCAATTTTGGATGTTGAATAATTGAATTGCTAGATTTTCGGGATAATTATTTTTTCACAATCAACAAGAATAACTTAGTGCTATCAAAACAAATAACTAAAAACCAACAACAAACAACTATTCTTAAATCCATGAAAAACACTTTATGGTCCGTAGTGGTCTTTTTCTTGTTATCCCCTGTCCTATTTGCCCAAAACGCAGAACTCGTAACGCCAAATGTTTCACATAAAGCCAAGGCACTTTTAGAACTCTTATATAGTATAAGTGGAAAACACATGCTTTCCGGGCAACACAATTTTCCTATTTCCAGAGCTAAAAACTCTGAATTTACAGCAGAATATATCAGAAAAACTCCAGCGGTATGGAGTCAGGATTTTGGATTTTCAAAAGAAGGCGGTAAAGATTCCGTTATAGTAGAACCTATAAAGGCATGGACTCCAACAGTGGCAACATCTGGTTTGGTTTATTACAATCACACAGCAATTCCAGAATGGAAAAACAGCCTTCTAAACAGTGAATAGGTTTCTGGAAACAATCAAAGATTAATGGATGTAATGCTAAAAGGATTAAGCGTACCCATTACTGTAAATGGTGTGAAATATCAAGATGAAATGCGCCTGCATATCAAAATTTGGAAGATGAGCAGATAAGGGATATCTTGAACTTTATTAGGATAGAATTTGGAGAAACCAATGGAAATATAATTGCCGCAGATGTGTTGCACCAACAAAAAGGACTTAATTAGAAATATTATATAAAATCAAGACCATGAAAAAAATTAAAATCGCATTATTAACATTGATGGCATTGTTATTCTGTATCAATGCATCCATTGCACAAGATATTTCCAAAGATTGGTGCAATTTGGGTAGATTTAAAGAAGCCAATAAAGAACTGGGGGAACCAAAAAATGGAGAGGATAGAATTGTTTTTATGGGAAATTCCATTACTATAGGTTGGGGAAACCATCATCCTGAATTTTTTGAGGGGAAACCATATGTAAATAGAGGTATTAGTGGACAAACCACGCCACAAATGTTACTGCGTTTTAAACAAGATGTTGTAAACCTAAACCCTAAAGTGGTGGTTATTTGTGCCGGAACCAATGACATTGCAGAAAATACAGGATATGCCAGTACTCAAATGATTATGGACAATATAACCTCAATGGCGGAGATTGCCACGGGGAATGGAATAAAAGTAGTACTCGCTTCCGTACATCCAGCTTTTGATTATCGGTGGAGAACAGGGTTAAATCCTAATATTAGAATTCCTGAGTTGAATGCAGAAATTAAAAAGTATGCTGAAACTAAAGGAATTGTGTATTTGGATTATTTTTCAGCTATGACAGATGGCAATAATGGCCTGAGAACAGAATTGACTTCTGATGGAGTGCACCCCAACAAAGATGGGTATCTAATTATGGAACCGTTATTAGAAGCTGCTATTGTTGAAACTTTAAAAAAATAGTGCAGCCATTAATCAGCATTCTTATCCCTTTTAAAAATACAGCTCAGTTTTTAAATGAATGTATAGATTCTGTTATTCAACAGCAGTATGCCAACTGGGAGGTTGTGGCCATTAATGACCATTCCATTGATAATAGCAAATTAATCCTTGAAGCATACGCCAAAGAAAATTCCAGAATACATGTATTTGACAATCAGGGAAAGGGAATAATTGATGCGCTTAGAACAGCTTATTCCAAAAGTAATGGTCTGTTTATAACCAGAATGGATTCTGATGATGTGATGATGCCTGAAAGATTAGGTGTTATGTTAAGCTCTCTATTGGAAAAGGGTCGAGGACACCTTGCTATAGGTCAAGTAGAATACTTTTCCAAAAGCGGTATAAAAAGCGGATATAAACGTTATGAAGAATGGTTGAACCAATTGACAAAAAACGGAATTAACTATTCTGAAATATATAAAGAGTGCGTAATCCCATCCCCGTGTTGGATGGTTTATAAAGAGGATTTGGAGTTGTGTGGTGCTTTTGAACCTAACAGGTATCCAGAAGATTACGACCTTGCATTTCGGTTTTATGAAAAAGGATTAAAATGCATTCCGTGCAATAAAGTATTGCTTCGTTGGAGGGATTATGATACACGTACATCCCGTACCAGTGAACACTATGCCCAAAACTATTTTTTGGATATAAAACTTCATTATTTTTTAAAGTTGGAACAAGGTGAAACTAAATCTTTAACTGTGTGGGGCGCAGGACGTAAAGGAAAGACGATTGCCAAAAGTTTACTGGAGAAAAACATTGATTTTCATTGGCTTTGTGACAACCCAAAAAAGATTGGAATAAAGATATATGACAAAGAACTTTTTCATTTCACGGCCTTAAACAATTTAGAAAACACACAAAGTATAATTACCGTGGCAAATAATGAAGCACAAGCATTCATCAAAAATTATTTTACAAAAATTGACCAAGTACATGGAGAGGATTATTTTTTCTTTTGCTGATTTTAATTTTATGGTTTCCTACTTTAAACATAAAACCAATACTTTTCATATATTTGCCAAATCAAATTAGGGAATGCAGTTTAAACATCCAGAACTTCTTTGGGCCTTACTCTTACTACTCATCCCCATATTCATTCATCTTTTTCAACTCCGTAGATTTAAAAAAACACCTTTTACCAACGTAAAGTTGTTACAAAAAGTAGTTGTAGAATCTCGTAAAAGCAACACTTTAAAAAAATGGTTGTTGTTATTTACAAGACTATTGCTCTTTACAGCACTAATTCTGGCATTCGCACAACCTTTCTTTGCAGAAGAAACTGCACTGGCTAAAAAAGAAACTGTTATTTATTTGGATGATTCCTTTAGCATGCAAGCCAAGAACGCTACTACTACTTTACTAGAAGATGCCGTACAGGAGTTAATAAAATCCATTCCCAAAGAGAATACTTTTTCTTTGTTCACTAATGAAAAAGTCTTTAAGAATGTAGAATTAAAGGATATACAGAATGATTTGTTATCTCTAGAATATTCTCCAAAACAACTACAACTAAATGAGTTGGAGTTAAAAGCAAACACCTTGTTTTCCAAAAGCCCAGAATCTATAAAAAATCTGATCCTAATTTCAGATTTTCAACAGCGGATAAGTTCCAATAAAAGAGACTCCACAACTACTGATGTACAAAAGCATTTGGTGCAAGTTCTTCCGGAAAAGAAGGAGAACATTGTTATTGACACTGCTTATATCAGTGCCATATTACCTAACAACATTGAACTTACCACAGAACTTTCTAGTATTGTTGCAATTGAAAACACACCTGTATCTTTATATAACGATACCAATTTAATTGCCAAAACCGCAGCCAATTTTGATGGAAATAGAAAAGCGACCGTTATTTTCACCTTACCAAAAAATGAAATTATAAATGGTAGAATTGAAATATTGGATACTGGATTGGTTTATGACAACTCACTCTATTTCAATATCAATAAGAAAGAAAAGATTAAGGTCTTGACTATTTCTGAAACAGAATCAGGCTTTCTTAAGCGCATTTTCACTGAAGATGAGTTTCAATTTACTACCTATTCTCTGCAAAATTTGAACTATAGTTTATTGGAAGAACAACATTTAATTGTATTGAATGAATTGGTCACTATCCCAAATTCGCTTCAAAATGCATTGAAATCTTTTAAAAAAAACGATGGGCACTTGGTCATAATCCCATCAATAACAGCGTATACAACTTCCTATAATCAGTTAACATTAAATAGTAACGCTACTGTCTTTGGTGAACAAATGTTGGGCATCAATAATGTAACCAACATTAATTTTTCCCATCCATTGTATACCAATGTTTTTGAAAAGAAAGTGACCAATTTTCAATATCCAAGTATTTCACAATACTATAACCTGAGTTCTTCTTTGCCCAAAATACTCTCTTTTGAAAACGGAAATCCATTCTTGGTTGGTGCAAATGGACTGTATGTTTTTACTGGTTCCCTTACAAAAGACAACACCAACTTTAAAAACTCTCCATTAATAGTTCCCACATTTTATAATATGGGTGCCAATAGCCTTAAATCCTCTAAGCTGTATTCCATGATGGATGGTGTTTCCAGTACTGATGTGTCCATTACATTGGCAAAGGATAATATTCTAACACTTGTACAAGGTGAATATGAATTCATCCCCCAACAACAATCATACGCCAATAAAGTCTCCCTATCGTTTGATGGGGATCTTGAAAAAAATGGAACTTATAGCATACAAAATGGGGATGCGTTACTAAAAAACATAAGTTTTAATTACCCAAGAAATGAAAGCGAGCTAACCTATTTAGATATAAATACAATTGACGCTGTGTCTAAACAAAGTTCCATTACCAATCTTTTTAATGAGTTGAAAAATGACAATAGGATTACAGACCTTTGGAAATGGTTTGTTATTTTAGCATTGCTTTTTATACTGATAGAAATTCTGATCCAAAAAGTTTTTAAATGAACATACTTCTAAAATCTGCCACAATCATTGATAACGACAATAAGTCGTTACATCTTAAAAAGCGTGACATCCTAATAAAAAATGGCATTATTGAAAAAATAGCCGTAAACATTGAGAGCAGTGGAAAAACTAAAGTTATCGATTATAAAAACTTGCACATATCCCAAGGATGGTTGGACACCAGCGTAAGTTTTGGTGAACCTGGTTATGAAGAAAGAGAAACCATTGTCAATGGACTTACGGTTGCAGCAAAAAGTGGTTTTACGGATATAGTCCTTAACTCCAACAGCTATCCTGTACCAGATAGTAGTTCTGACATTGTTTTTTTAACAAATGCAGCACAAGGACAGGCAACAAAGCTACATCCATTGGGTATGATGACTTCTAAAGGAGAAGGAAAGCATTTGGCTGAGTTGTATGATATGAAAAATGCAGGAGCTGTAGGGTTCTATGATTTTAAGAATGCTACAGACAATTCTAACTTGGTAAAGATTGCATTGCTCTATGCTCAGAATTTTGATGGGCTGGTGTACTCTTTTCCAAAGGATAAAGGAATTGCCGGAAAAGGAACCGTAAATGAAGGTGAAACATCTACAAAGCTTGGACTTAAAGGGATTCCTACTCTTGCAGAAGAGCTCCAAATTGCAAGAGACCTCTTTATTTTAGAATATACAGATGGTAAATTACATATCCCCACTATTTCCGCTGCCAATTCTGTAAAACTGATTTCCGATGCCAAAAAGAAAGGCTTAAATGTGAGTTGTAGTGTTGCCATACATAACTTATGGTTTACAGATGATGTCTTAGAAGAGTTTGACTCCAACTACAAAGTAATGCCCCCTCTTAGAACAAAGAATGATGTAAAGGCACTCATTAAAGGTGTAAAAGATGGTGTTATAGATTTTGTGACCACAGATCATACCCCCCTTAATATTGAATTAAAGCAAGTGGAGTTTGACAATGCTGCTTATGGAACAATAGGCTTAGAAAATGCATTTGGAATTCTGAATCAATTATTTGGATTGGAAAAAACAATTACTTTACTCACGCAAAACAAAGAACGTTATGGCATATCAACCCCAAAAATTGCAGTAGGAGAAATTGCCAATATCACTCTTTTTGACCCTGATTTGGAATATCAATTTACTAAAGAGCATATTTTTTCAACTTCTAAAAACTGCATGTTCTTGGGTGTCAAACTAAAAGGAAAATCCTTTGGAGTCATAGCGAATAATCAAGTCATAAATTAAGTATCTTTAGGTCATTAACCAATAACACTATATCATGGATCAAAACACAATAAAAGAAGGAAAGACAGAGGCCATCATTAGCTATATCTTTGTAATAGGGCTTATCATTGCATATTTTATGAACATGAACAAGAAAAATGAGTTTGCTAATTTTCATATAGGACAATCATTTCGCGTATGGTTGCTCAGTATTGCTCTTAGCATAGCATTGCGTGTAATGGACGTTGGTTTTTTAAGTATTCTTGGATGGGCGCCCATGGTTTTGGCAATCCTAGGCCTTATGAATGCCATTAATGAGAAAGCGGAACCTTTGCCAATTATTGGGAATATAGGAAAATAGTCTAGCTTCAATTTTAATAAATTCAATTTAATGACAGATTCAAAAGCAGGTAAAACCACTGCTATAATTGCATATTTAACTATAGTTGGAGCCTTAATTGCTTTAAGCATAAATGCTGAACCAAAATATCAATTTGCTCGTTTTCATACTAGACAAGCATTTGGATTGCATTTAATTTTTCTTGGTTGTTCCTTGTTTTTAAGCCAATGGTTCAATGAATATGCCTGGTATGGATTATACATTTTTTATATTGTTCTATGGTTCTATGGTTTTTTAGGCGCATTGAACAACAAAGAACAAGAAGTGCCCATTCTTGGGAAGTATTTTCAGAAATGGTTCACGTTTATTCAATAACAATAAAAGTATGACCACTGCTCCCCTATCATTAGAACACATTATTCGCCCTTCATCATTAAAAGAAGGGAATTCCCCAGTTATATTTATGCTACATGGTTATGGCAGCAATGAAGAAGACCTTTTCTCTTTTGCCAATGAGTTACCAGAAGAACTTTGTATTATTTCTATTAGAGCTCCTTATAATTTACAGCCTTATGGCCATGCATGGTATGCCATTAATTTTGATGCCGAAAAAGGCAAATGGAGCGATGAAGAACAAGCTGTGGATTCTCGTGATAAAATTATTTCTTTTATTGATGAAGCCTGTGCGGCCTATCATTTAAATGCTGCTAACATTACTTTATTGGGTTTTAGCCAAGGAACAATTTTAAGTTATGCCATTGGGTTGTCCTTCCCAGAGAAAATTAAAAATATCATTGCCCTGAGTGGCTATATCAATGAAAATATTCTTGTTGATAATTATGAAAATAATGCTTTTGATGATTTAAAAATCTATGCTTCCCATGGAAGTGAAGATCAGGTAATCCCTGTAGAATGGGCCAGAAAAAATCCTATAATACTCAAAAAACTAGGTGTTGATCACAAATATGAAGAGTTCCCTATTGGCCATGGGGTATCTCCACAAAATTTTTATTCTTTAAAAAAATGGTTAGAGGACACGATTTAATTACTACGTGTATACAATAAATGGTCTATTAAAATAAAATCTACAGCCATATCATCCTTTAGTTCATATTTTATAAGAATTTCTCCCCAGTATTTCCCATCAGAAAAATCAGCTATGATCCATTTATGGTTCAATAGTTTAATTTTATTGATTTTAAAATCACTTTCCATCCCTGCATAAGGAATCAATGGATTATCTCCTTTCTTTTCATTAGTTTCCAATAATTTATCGGAAATGTATAGCGATGCATCTTTAAGATCCAAATGCTCATAATACGCTAAAGCATCATCATTGTTTTCCAAAGAAAAATATTGCATATCCAATATTTTAAGCTGTGAACCCTGCACTGAATCTTGCAGTGCTACAATCTTAGTTTTCAACTTTTCAATTCTATTTGCATTGTCCTTTACCATATTACCAGAACTTACAAATAAGTAAAGCACTATTAACGAGGTAAATATAAATAGGTATAAAAATATTTTACTTTTCATCAATTATATGTTTATAATTAAATTATCATACGCCAAATGTACATTATTTGGCAAGCTTTTTTCCACTTCATCATGAAAACCCAACATATGGCTAATATGGGTGAAATAAGTTTTCTCTGGCTTTACTTTTTCAACAAAATCCAATGCTTCTTCTAGATTAAAATGGGAATGATGAGGCTCTTTTCTT
Organism: uncultured Flavobacteriaceae bacterium; assembly: GCA_964398035.1. Lineage (GTDB taxonomy): Bacteria > Bacteroidota > Bacteroidia > Flavobacteriales > Flavobacteriaceae > Saonia. Next base: position 58,254 of record CAYNLI010000003.1, read on the forward strand.
AAAGCATTAATCGATAATACTTTAACTCCTTTTATTTTCTCGATTTCTTGATCAGAAATAGTCTTCACATCAGTTAAATATGCAAAATCCTGAATTTTATATCCAAACACCTGTAATCTATTATGATAGGCTTCAATTGGAACTATATCAATATTCCCCAACTTAAAAGGACGATTGTTCTCTACTAAATTCACTTGCACGGCAGGTGCCCCTGGATATCTGTTCTCATCAACAAATATATAATCAAATCGTAATTTCAAAGAATCTGCTACTCGCTTGTGTGCATAAATGGGAATATCACCTTGTCTAAAAAAAAAGGGGCGAATATCATCTATCCCTGCTGTATGGTCGGCGTGCTCATGTGTAAAAAGTATACCGTCCATTTTGTCTACTTTATGTGTAAGCATTTGTTGTCGAAAATCTGGTCCACAATCTATCACATAATTGTAATTATCCCAAGAAACCATAACGGATACTCGTAAACGTTTGTCTTTTGGATTTTTACTTAAACATACTGGATGATTGCTTCCAATAACTGGAATTCCTTGGGATGTTCCCGTTCCTAAAAAAGTAATTTTAACTCCATTGCCCATTTAGACCAAATTTATAACATATTTATTTAAAAGATTGCTTGATCTTATTAACTTTGCCACAGCAAAACAGATAGGTATGGCTTCAGTTTTAAAAAAGGATGTAGGTTTTGAAAATATCCCTTCCATAAAGGCAAAAACACTTAGGATAAATTTAAACCCGAATATTTACGGGACTTTTGCAGAAATAGGTGCAGGACAAGAAACTGCTAGACATTTCTTTAGGTCTGGTGGCGCGTCTGGTACTATCGCAAAAGCAATGAGTGCCTATGACAAAGATTTTAGTGATGCAATTTATGGGATTGAGGAAGATAATAGATATGTATCACAATCTAGGCTAAAGAAAATGCTTACTCATGAAATGCGACTCATGGAAGAGCGTATTAACAGGGAAAACCAACCTGATAGGCTTTTCTTTTCCTATGCCAATACTGTAGCCACCATAGATTTTTCTAAAAGATATAAAGGGCATGGATGGGTTGGTCTCCGATTTCAATTGGATCAGAACCAAAAGGAATATGATGAGATAATCATGCATGTACGTTTTAAGCAGAATGAGGCTAGATTACAGCAGGAAACGCTTGGTATAATGGGTGTTAACCTTATATACGGAGCTTTTTACAAATACAATAAGCCAAGGAAATTAATTAAATACCTGTATGATCATATAGATACGGATACTGTGGAGATTGACATGGTTAATTTCTCTGGGCCTAATTTTAAGAATGTGGATAATAGGTTGATCAGTCTTCAACTTATTAAGAATGACATGACCGATGCGGTAATGTTTGGCCCTGATGGAAACAATTTATTGCCAGCTTCAATTTTATACAAAAAAAACATTCTTGCCTTACGGGGGAGTTTTAGACCTGTTACCAAGGTAAATGTGGACATGCTAAAAAAATCTTATGATATCTTCATAAGAGAGAAAACTGTAATAGAAGAAAAAACCATTGTTATTTTTGAAATTACCCTTTCTAATTTAAAAGCTTCTGGGGAAATAGACGAGCAAGATTTTATGGACAGGGCAAAATTACTGTGCGCTTTGGGTCATATAGTAATGATATCCAAATTTCAAGAATACTATAAACTGGTAGAGTATTTTAATAATTATACCAAAAAGAGAATAGGGCTTACCATGGGAGTCAATAACTTGGTGGATATATTTGATGAACGATATTACAACCATTTAAGTGGTGGCATACTTGAAGCTTTTGGAAAGTTATTCTTTAAAAACCTTAGAGTTTACCTGTATCCTATGAAGAATACAGAGACTGGACAAATTATGACCAGCAACAATATTCAGGTACATCCAAGGATGAAGGAATTATACAAATTCTTTAAGTACAACAGTAAGGTAATGGACATTATTGACTATGACCCTGAAATCATGGATATTTTCTCTAGAGATGTTCTTAAGAAAATTACCAGTGGAGAAGAGGGTTGGGAAGAAATGCTACCAGAAGGAATTTCAGAAATCATAAAAAGTGAACACTTATTTCTAAAAAAGGCCGTTCTACAAGAAGATAAATAAAAACCTTCTTTATAAAATATTAAAGCCTCACAATGTGAGGCTTTTTTTATTCCCACATTTTGGGTTTAATACCCCAACACTTGCGTAAAAATATGAAAAATATCTTTCTTAATGCCTCGTGGAACCTGCCTGACGGAGAGGTAGGATTACCTCAAGATAGCTTACTCCAATAATTGTTGTGCGTGATCTTTGGTCTTCACCTTATCAATAACTTTAATAACAACTCCGTTTCCATCTAAAACAAAAGTTTTTCTATGGATTCCGTCATATTCCTTACCCATAAATTTTTTAAGGCCCCAAACACCAAAAATATTTATTACCGTATGGTCTTCATCTGCCAGTAATGGAAAAGGGAAATCATATTTATTTTTAAAATTCAATTGTCGTTTTTGGGAATCGGAACTTACCCCAATAAGCTCGTAACCAAGACCTTGAAGTTCCTTGTAATTATCTCTAAGATTACATGCTTCTACTGTACAACCAGGTGTACTTGCTTTTGGGTAGAAAAAAACAACTAGTTTTTTATCTTTATAATCCGATAAAGAAATTGTATTGTTATCTTGATCTTTAGCTGAAAACTCAGGCACCTTATCCCCTACTTTTAATGTATTCATTGATATCTTTTATTAAATTTGAATCTACTATTTAGCATTAAAAATAAGCATAAATGACCAAGGCAGAAAAAGTTAAGTTTGTTATAGATACGCTCCAAAGAATATACCCTACAATACCTGTTCCTCTTGAACACAAAGACCCTTATACCTTATTGATTGCAGTGCTTCTTTCTGCCCAAAGCACAGATGTTAGGGTAAATAAAATTACTCCCTTATTATTTGCCAAAGCTGATAATCCCTATGATATGGTAAAATTATCAGTAGAAGAAATCAGGGAAATCATTAAACCCGTTGGACTCTCTCCTATGAAATCCAAAGGAATATATGGACTTTCTAAAATATTGATTGAAAAATATGATGGAATTGTTCCTTCTGACATTGTATTATTGGAAGAATTTCCTTCGGTTGGACATAAAACTGCAAGTGTAGTTGTTTCCCAAGCTTTTGGAATTCCTGCTTTTCCCATAGATACACATATACACAGGTTAATGTATCGTTGGGGGCTTACAAACGGAAAAAATGTAGTGCAAACTGAAAAAGATGCTAAAAGATTGTTTCCAAAAGAGCTTTGGAACGAGCTACATTTACAAATTATTTGGTACGGACGTGAATATTCCCCTGCTAGAGGCTGGAATCTTGAAAAAGACCCCATTACCAAAAAAATAGGTAGAAAAGTAGTGCTAGATGCCTATTATAAAAACAAAAAAGCTCCTAATTAGGAGCTTTTTTGTTAGTTTAGATTTCCTTCAAATCTCATGTTATTGTACTGTGAAATGTACAGTGACTTGGAATAATTCAAAAGAAATGATACGGTTTCTGGGCAAACTTTGGCCAGTCTACATGCGTTTTGTTGTTCAGAGTAAATTTTTTCCATATAATAGTATTGTTATGTCTTAATAACGCCACTAAAATGGATATATTGCTTGAAAGAGGTTTTGGCTATTAATTGGTTAAGACAATATTATTTTTTTCAATTATTTTTCTAAGGTTAATCAAAGCATATCTCATTCTTCCCAAGGCAGTGTTTATACTTACTCCCGTGTTTTCAGAAATTTCTTTAAAACTCATATCCTTATAGATTCTCATTAAAAGTACTTCCCTTTGATCTTCTGGTAATTCATCAACCAATACTTTTAAGTCAGAATCTATCTGTTCTTTTATAATCAATTTCTCAGCATTCAATTTATCATCACTTATAACCGAAAAAATATTAAAATCATCACTGCCCTCAAACATTGGCATTCTTTTGTTCTTTCTAAAATGATCTATAATCAAGTTATGTGCAATTCTCATTACCCAAGGTAAAAATTTACCTTCTTCACTATAAGAACCTTTCTTTAAGGTATTGATCACTTTAATGAAAGTGTCCTGAAAAATATCTTCCGTAATATCACGGTTCAATACTTTAGAATAAATAAAACTACTTATTCTCTGATTATGTCTGTTAATAAGGATTTCTAAAGCCTTTTCCTCTCCACTTATATAATCTCTTACTAAAACTGAATCATCTACCTGAACTTCCATGTGAATATTTTTTTGGTTTAATTGAGTTTCCTTTCTTTAAAGGATCGATTTTTTGATTTGTCTTTGTTATACTATTAAATGTGTAACTGCTATGTTATCTATTTGAGTTTCAATTACATTTTAAAAGTATATAAATAGGGAGGTCTGTAAAAAAGTATGTTGTCAAACAACGGATTTATGATGTCAAACAACAGATTTATATTCCTGTAATAAAAAAGCCACATCAAAAAGATGTGGCTTGTACTATTTATTATCTTGATCAACTTAAGCAATTAATTGCCCAATGTTGCGTTGTTATGAATTTTTGAGAATTCTAATTCTTATTGCTTTCAAACTTTAAACCATTATAATCTACAATGTGCAAAGATTTAGAATAGTTCAATAAAAACTGTATAGTTTTTGGTTGAGCATTAACTAATTCACAAGTCTGTTTTTTCTTAGCGAAAATTTTTTCCATATTATTTTGCTTTGTTGTTTTAAGATAACGCAGCGTATATGGATGTATTTATCTTGTTCGACCTATGACCTAATAATTCGTTAAAACGATATTATGCGTCTCAATCATTTTTCTGAGATTGATTAATCCATATCTCATTCTCCCTAAAGCAGTATTGATGCTCACACCTGTATTTTCAGATATTTCCTTAAAGCTCATATCCTTGTACATGCGCATAGTTATGACTTCTTGTTGGTCAATTGGCAATTCCTTGATCAAAAGGTTGATATCAAAATCTATTTGATTCTTTATCAATTGCTTTTCTGCATTCAGCTTTCCATCACTAATAATGGAAAAAATATTGAAGTTGTCATTACATTCAAACTTTGGAAGCCTTCTTTTTTTTCTAAAATAATCTATGATAAGGTTATGGGCTATGCGCATTACCCAAGGTAAAAACTTACCCTCTTCACTATATCTCCCTTTTTTCAGGGTCCGTATTACTTTAATAAAGGTGTCTTGAAAAATATCATCTGTGACACTCTGGTTCAAAACCTTAGAATATATAAAGCTACTAATTCTTTGATTGTGTCTGTTGATGAGGATTTCTAGAGATTTCTCATCTCCTTGAATGTAATTCGTTACTAATACCGAGTCATTAATTGGAAGTGCCATGTAATTACTTTTTTAGGTTAAAACTAGAAGTCCCTCCACTATTGGAAAGATTCTAATTATATAGGTTAACTTTTAAAAAGTAATTGTGCGGTATAGGCTTATCTGTTTATAATTACATGCCAAATATAGAAAAAATATAAACTATAGAGCATCCAACACTCTTTTTTCAGTATAAATATCAGTAATCACTTCCCTTAGCAATTGAATTGGACATATTGTATCTTTGCAAGTTTAACAATGAAGATGCCTATAATTACCGAAGTAAATCCTAAAGAGAACATTATTATAAAGGGGGCAAAACTGCACAACCTAAAAAATATTGATGTTGTAATCCCTAGAAATAAGCTAGTTGTCATTACTGGTTTGTCCGGTTCTGGAAAATCCAGTTTGGCGTTTGACACCTTGTATGCAGAAGGACAAAGACGCTATGTAGAAAGTCTTTCTTCCTATGCACGCCAGTTCTTAGGGAAATTGAACAAGCCAAAAGTAGATTATATAAAAGGTATTTCCCCTGCAATTGCCATTGAGCAAAAAGTAAACTCTACCAACCCGCGTTCTACCGTGGGTACCTCCACAGAAATATATGATTATCTTAAATTACTCTTTGCACGTATTGGAAGAACTATTTCTCCAATATCTAACAAAGAAGTAAAAAAGCATACCGTAACGGATGTAATGACCTTTATAAAGGAATTTCCAGAAGGAACAAAACTTCTACTTCTTGCACCTATAACTATTAGAGAGGATAGAGACCCTATAAAATCTCTACAAATATTATCCAAACAAGGATATGCAAGGATAAAGTACAAAGGTGAAGTTATACGCATAGATGATTCCATCACAGAAATAGATAGAAGTTTTCATTTGGTAGTGGATAGAATCATTACCAAGAACGATGAAGATTTTTTTAATAGACTGGCCAATGCTATTGATACAGCTTTTTTTGAAGGAAACGGTGATTGTATCATTGAAGAGCTGGCCACCAAAAAAGAAAAAGGATTTAGTAATAAGTTTGAATTGGACGGAATGAAATTCCTAGAACCCAATACACATTTGTTCAGTTTTAACAATCCCTATGGAGCATGTCCCAAGTGCGAAGGGTATGGGGATGTTATTGGTATTGATGAAGATTTAGTAATACCCAACACCTCCTTATCTGTTTATGAAAGTGCCATATTCCCTTGGCGAGGAGAAAGCATGAGCTGGTACAAGGAGCAATTGGTGAATTCTGCCTATAAGTTTAATTTCCCTATTCACAAGCCATGGTTTCAGCTTACCAGCGAACAAAAACTAGTGGCATGGGAAGGAAATAAGCATTTTACAGGAATCAACAAGTTCTTTAAAGAGTTAGAAGATAAAAGCTATAAAATACAGAATAGAGTGATGCTTTCCCGTTATCGTGGGAAAACCAAATGCAATCAATGTAAAGGGAAACGATTAAGAAAAGAGGCCGATTATGTAATGGTTGATGGTAAATCCATTTCTGACCTTGTGGAACTGCCCATAACCAAGCTCATAACATTTTTTAAAAACATAAGCCTTAATCAGCAGGATGCTAAAATTGCATCCCGACTATTAAAGGAAATAGGTACCCGATTAGGGTTTCTGTATAAAGTAGGTCTCAGTTATTTAACCTTGAACCGAAAATCCAATTCATTGTCCGGAGGGGAAAGTCAGCGTATAAATCTGGCAACCTCTTTGGGAAGTAGCTTGGTCGGTTCCATGTATATCTTGGACGAACCCAGTATAGGGTTGCATCCAAAAGACACTGAAAATTTAATTGACGTATTAAAATCGCTCAGAGATTTGGGGAATACGGTTATTATTGTGGAGCATGATGAGGATATTATGAAAGCTGCCGATGTTGTGATAGATATTGGCCCAGAAGCGGGCACCAATGGTGGCGAAGTTGTTGCTTACGGTACTTTAGATGAAATATTAAAATCATCATCGCTCACTGCGGGTTATCTTAATGGTACTGAAGAAATTAAAGTGCCAGAAGTACGGAGAACCTCAAAGAATTATATTGAAATTAAAGGAGCGCGGGAAAACAACCTTAAAAATATAAATGTCACTTTTCCATTGAACATGCTTACGGTTGTTACCGGTGTTTCAGGAAGTGGAAAGAGTACGTTGGTAAAAAAAATTCTGTATCCCATCATTCTAAAAAAAGTGGGTGGCTATGGTGAAAAAGCTGGACAATATACGGCTGTAGAAGGAAAATTTGACGCTGTAAAACATGTGGAGTTTGTAGACCAAAACCCTATTGGTAGGTCTTCACGTTCCAATCCAGTGACCTATATAAAGGCCTATGATGATATTCGTGCTTTGTATGCATCACAAAAACTGAGTAAAATAAGAGGGTACCAACCCAAGCACTTTTCTTTTAATGTGGATGGCGGCAGATGTGAGAAATGTAAGGGAGAAGGAGAAATTACCGTAGAAATGCAGTTTATGGCAGATGTTCATTTAGAATGCGATGTATGTAATGGCAAACGCTTTAAAAAAGAAGTGCTAGAAGTAAAGTTCCAGAATGCTTCTATTGATGACATTCTTAATATGACCATTGACAATGCCGTAGCTTTTTTCCAAGAACATGCGCAGAACAAAATCATGGGAAAATTAAAACCTTTGCAAGATGTGGGATTAGGGTATGTAACTCTGGGACAGTCCTCCTCTACCCTTTCCGGTGGTGAAGCGCAACGAATAAAACTCGCCTCCTTTTTAGTAAAGGGAAAATCTAAAGAAAAGGCTTTGTTTATTTTTGATGAACCTACCACAGGGCTACATTTTCATGACATAAAAAAGTTATTGAAATCTTTTGATGCGCTGATTGATACAGGCCATTCCATCATTGTGATAGAACATAATATAGAGCTTATAAAATGTGCCGATTATATTATTGACCTTGGATTGGAAGGTGGTGATAAAGGAGGGCAACTTATTGTTCAAGGAACACCAGAGGAAGTGATTAAAAACAAGAAATCTGTAACAACCCCATATTTGAAAGAAAAACTGTAGTATGAAAAAACCGTTGGTATCAGTTGAATGGCTTCAGGAGAATATTAACGACCCAAAGTTAATTGTCCTTGATGCAAGCGTAAAGAATACTATTGCCAATATAGAAACAGATTATCCAGGTATTCAAATTAAAGATGCACGTTTTTTTGATATAAAAAATGTTTTCTCCGATAAAGAAAACAACCTTCCCAATACATTACCCTCTCCAGAAGCATTCACTACAGAGTGTAGAAAATTGGGCATAAACAAAGACAGTATTGTTGTAGTATATGATAATCTTGGAATTTATTCCAGCCCACGGGGTTGGTGGATGTTCCATATCATGGGATTCAATAATGTAGTTGTTTTGGATGGCGGTCTTCCTACATGGGTAAAAAAAGGACTAGAAACTGAGCCCAAAGAAGTAAAAGAATACACTACTGGGGATTTTACGGCTAAATATCAAAATGATTATGTAGTTGACAAAGGTGATATCTTTAAAAACATAGAGGAAAAACAGTCATTGGTTCTAGATGCTAGGTCCAAAGCAAGGTTTTATGCAGAAGTTCCAGAACCCAGAACTGGTTCTAGAAGCGGGCATATACCAAATTCCATCAGCCTACCATATACCTTACTTATAAAAGACGGCAAGTTTCTACTTAAAAGTGAATTGGAAAAAATTATAAATGAATTCAATTTATCTGATTCTCCCCTTGTTTTCACCTGTGGTTCTGGTATGACGGCATGTATCATTCTATTGGCATGTCAACTGATCAATAAAAACAAGAAGTCTTTATATGATGGTTCATGGGCAGAATGGGGGCAGGAAAATGGACTTCCCATTTCAACATAGATTATTCAATTACGCTCTTATTTCTTTTCTTATCCAGTTGAGCGTCTCAAAGCTTCAGTAGCAATCTTCATATATACTATTATT
>CAYNLI010000003.1:67663-69226 GCA_964398035.1 uncultured Flavobacteriaceae bacterium
ATTATTTATACCGCTTTTAACGTATCAAAATAGTTCTCAACAAATAGAATAATTCAAATAGGTGATATTCATTAAATTAAATTTTTAATTTGTTTAAAATCAAATACTTAACTTTTGATAATATTTTCTGGCACGCTGTTTGTAATATACTAATCGAATGTGAATAGTTGCATTCGGAAACTAAAACCTTATATGATGAAAAACATAATATTACTTTTAGCAGCAATAGTTTTTGGTACAACAAGTATCATGGCTACCACTACAGAAGATAAGGTTGCAATACGCAATGCTTATAACTACAACAACTCATTCATTTTTGTGGAAAATGGCATTACGTTTTCAGTATATCCGGATGGTGAGTTCGACTTTCATATTGACAATAGAGCAAACACAAGTATTTCTTATCGTTCTAGAAGAACCAATATCACTTTTAACTCAGGTCATGACTACAATGCATATGTACAGTATGATGATTACGGTTCAGTGATCCAAGTAGAGAACGTTCCCATTTATTATGATGCTTTTGGGCGTGTTACCCAAATTGGGGATGTGGATGTATGGTACAGAAACGGTAGGGTTCATAGAATTGGCGGAATGTATGCTTACTATAACCATAGAGGGTATTATAGCCATCACACAGGATTCATAAACATATACAACAGACATTATGTATACAGTCCTTTCCATAGCTATTTTGCAAGACCTTCTTTAAACCTTTGCTTGGTGTACAACAGACCATACAGAAGGTATTACAGCCCAATTAGGTACACATACCATAGACCTTATAAGTATAACCATAGAAGGGCTTATACCAAATATGGGAAGTCTTACGCCCATACTAACAAGAAATATAGAAGAAGCTCTATTTATAGAAATGATAAAAGAGTGGTTACCAGGGACAACAGTAGAAGAAGATATAATGACGTGACCAGGACCAATAGGTCTGTTACCCAAAGGAACAATGTCTCTAGAACAAACAGAAGCGTTGCACAAAGAGGCAATGTTGCCAAAACAAAAAGAAGTGTTACACGTACAAACACACGTCCTAATGTGAATAGAAAGACCACAACAAGAACGTCTATTGACAGAAACAGGGGTGTTAACCGTAACACAACTATAAAAAAGAGAAGCACACGGGTGAAAAGACCTTCTGCAACAAGTAGAACAGTAACTAAAAGAACTGTTACCACTACGCCAAGAAGCAGAACGATTACCAGAAGTACAACCAATACATACAGAAAACCTGCAGCTAGAAGTACGCAAAGAAAGGTAGCGCCACGTACAAGAACACAAAAAAGAGTTGCAGCACCAAGTCGTAGCACCCCTAGAAGTACAAGAGTGGCCAGCAAAAGTACTTCTTCAAGAAATAATAGATCAGTGTCCGCCAGAAGTTCTAGATCTGGGAGACAATAAAAATAGTTTTTAGGTTGGTTAGTTGTAAAGCCCCGCGGCGAATTTATATTCCTGCGGGGTTTTTCTTTTTTATTGTTTTATGATTTTTTGTGGAAAATTTAATCGTTGTTCTTCAAATGGATTAAAAATCCTATTTTAGTGTTAGTTATA
>CAYNLI010000004.1:0-1575 GCA_964398035.1 uncultured Flavobacteriaceae bacterium
AAAATATAAATAGATTTATTTTAGTTGTTAATTGATGGGAGAGGAGTGCTTTTTTGGCATTCCTCTCCCTATTTAAAGACTAATGAAATTTTTAAAGCGGCAAAAATGATATTCCGTTGGCAATATCTTTAGCAATATCATTAATTGTTTTGTTTTCAAGACTCTTTATAAGATTAGCTTTTGCCGGACTAAATAATTTATGCATTGGACAGGGCTTGTTTAAATCACAAGTCTTTAAGCTTAACATACAAGATTTTAACCTTTTGTGACCATCTATTGCATTTACAATATTTATCAATGGCTGGCACCTATCTTTACCACTTAAATAAAACCCCCCTTTTGGGCCTCTCGTAGATGAGACTATATGTTGTCTAGAAAGCTCTTGCAATAATTTAGCCAAGTAGGCTTGGGGAACATTAATGGGTTTACAGATATCCTTCACCATAATTTTTTTGGTTTCATGGGAGTACATAGCTAAATATAGCACTCCTTTTATAGCATATTTGGAAGATGTGGATATCATAATATTTTATAAAGATAAAAAAGATATTTTTATCTTATATATGATATATATCATATATTTCTTTCTTCCTTGTCCATAATTTTGACCGATAAATTATGAAGATTATTTAAGTCTGTGTTAGCCACAAAAAATTGTTTTATTCTTTTGCTTACGCACTAACACAAACTAGTATTTTCTGATAATTGAAGTAAGATAATACATCTTAAAAAAAGAAATTGTAAATTTATATTATAAACCGAAAAAACAATGAAAACTATGAAAACAACACTTAAACTTTTAACCATGTTCTTAGCCTTACTTATTTTTAGTTGTGGAGGAAAAGAAGAAAAGAAGAAAGAGGGTTTTAGTGTAGAAAGAACCAAAACTACAGAGCAGCCAAAAGAAACTCCAAAAGCAACAACGGTAAAAGCCTCTGAACGTGTGGAATTAGATAACAAAGGTGTAGGCCCAATCAAATCAGTAACCTTGGATGCGGAAATCAATCAGGCATTGGTTGCAGAAGGAGAAGATGTATATAAGAAAATGTGTACAGCTTGCCACAGAGTAGATAAGAAATTTATTGGCCCTGCCCCTACAGGAATATTGACTAGACGATCACCAGAATGGGTAATGAACATGATTATGAATCCTGAAGGAATGATCAGTGAAGACCCATTGGCAAAAGATTTGTTAATGGAGTTCAACGGAGCCCCAATGGCAAATCAAAGTCTTACAGAAGACCAGACCAGGGCTATATTGGAATATTTTAGAACGTTATAACAAATAAGTAATAGTAACATGAAAACAACAACCAATTTCAGATTATTTTTTGGTTCACTTTTTATGCTGATTTTTATTTTCAGTTGTAAAAATGAAGTCAAACCAGAAGTCAAAACTTCTGAAGCTGTTAAGGAAGAAGTAGCAAAACAAGGTCAGGCCTTTATTGAAGATGATGGGTCTACACCCAATGTACTTCAAATAGCCATAGGGTCTCCCGATCACACCACTCTTGTCGCTGCAGTACAAGCTGCAGAGTTGGAAAATTCACTTGTAAATGCAGGGCCTTTAATGGT
>CAYNLI010000004.1:1675-55857 GCA_964398035.1 uncultured Flavobacteriaceae bacterium
CAGTACAAGCTGCAGAGTTGGAAAATTCACTTGTAAATGCAGGGCCTTTAATGGTATTTGCGCCTACAAATGCGGCATTTGATGCTTTACCAGAAGGCACAGTAGAAAATTTGCTAAAGCCAGAGAACAAAGATGCATTGGCAAATATTTTAAAATATCATGTAACCCCTGGAAATTATAGCAAAGATTTTTTGAAGAAGTTTAAAAAACTGGGGCAGGCAAACAACCAAGATGTGATGGTAGAGGTCAAGGGAGATGATGTATATATAGGAGGTGCAAAAATCATTGCAAGTATTAAAGCAGGTAACGGTATTGTACATGTTGTAGATAAAGTAATGTTGCCACCAAGCGAGTAATAAAGAAACCAATAATAAATATTATAAAACAAAAACAATGAAAAAAAAGTTTAATTATACAATGCTTGCTTTTCTAGGACTTGCAATGGTATTTACCAGTTGTAATCAAGGAAAAAGTTCTAAAAATGGAGCCCTGTCTTCCAGTGCCGCTGAGAAAGTTTATGTGGCTCCTGGTGAACATGATGAATTTTACGCCTTTGTTTCAGGCGGGTTTAGTGGTCAGTTGGCCGTGTATGGACTTCCATCTGGAAGATTGTTTAAAGTAATACCTGTTTTTTCACAAGATGCAGAAAAGGCGTATGGATATAACGAAGAAACAAAACCAATGTTAAATACTTCTCATGGATTTATTCCTTGGGATGATTCACATCACCCTGATATTTCTCAAACCAAAGGAGAATTAGATGGTCGTTGGGTATTTATCAATGGTAACAACACTCCTCGTATTGCGAAAATTGATTTAACAACTTTTGAGACAACAGAAATTATTGAAATTCCAAACAGTGCTGGAAATCATAGTTCATCATTCGTGACTGAAAACACAGAATATGTTGTTGCAGGAACACGTTTTTCTGTTCCAATTCCACAACGGGATATGTCTATTAAAGATTACAAAGGAAACTTTAAGGGAGCACTTTCTTTTATTAGTGTTGACCCAGAAGATGGAGGGATGGATATAAAATTCCAATTGTTAATGCCAGGATTTAATTATGATTTGTCACATCCTGGACGTGGAAAATCCCATGGGTGGTTTTTCTTTACAACTTATAATACAGAAGAGGCCAATACTTTGTTAGAGGTAAATGCATCTCAGAACGATAAAGATTTTATTGCAGCAATTAACTGGAAAAAAATTGAGGAATATGTGAATAATGGCGGGGGAAAAATGATGCCGGCCAATTATGCTCATAATGTATATGATGAGAGTACGCATTCAGCAACTTCTACTATGAAAAAAGAAGTATTGGTGGTGAATCCTGCAGATGTTCCAGGTGCAGTATTTTTCTTGCCCACTCCTAAATCTCCCCATGGTTGTGATGTAGATCCATCTGGAGAGTATATTGTAGGTAATGGTAAACTATCATCTAACTTAACAGTACACTCATTTACTAAAATGTTGGCTGCAATAGAAGGTGAGAAGTTTGATGGAGAAGCATATGGTATTCCAATCCTTAAGTTTGAAGATGTATTGGCAGGTACTGTGGAGCAACCAGGATTAGGGCCATTACATACAGAATTTGATGGAAAAGGAAATGCATATACAACTTTCTTTATTTCTTCTGAAGTTGTAAAATGGAAATTGGGAACATGGGAAGTTGTTGATAGAAAACCAACATATTATTCTGTAGGGCATTTAATGATTCCAGGAGGTAACTCCGCTAAACCATTTGGTAAATATGTATTGGCAATGAACAAGATTACCAAAGACCGTTATTTGCCAACAGGGCCAGAGGTAACGCAATCTGCACAATTATATGATATCACAGGAGACAAAATGGAACTGCTTTTAGATTTCCCAACAATTGGAGAACCTCATTATGCTGCTGGAATACCTGCGGATTTAATAAAACCAAATTCTAAAAAGTTATATAAATTAGAAGAAAACAAACATCCATATGCAGCGTTGTCCGATGCAGATACTAAAGTGGTAAGAAACGGAAAAGAGGTCCATATTTATATGACCATGATTCGTAGTCATTTCTCACCAGATAATATAGAAGGTGTAAAAGTAGGGGATAAAGTATATGTACATGTCACCAACTTAGAGCAAGATTATGATGTTCCACATGGTGTGAGTATAATTGGTGCCAATACTTCAGAATTATTGATTATGCCAGGACAGACGGAAACGTTTATTTGGTACCCAAAACTGGTTGGCGTTTGGCCATTTTATTGTACAGATTTCTGTTCTGCACTGCACCAAGAGATGCAAGGGTATATTAGAGTGTCCCCAGCATCTTCCGATATAGATTTATCTTGGTCATTGGGTGAGGATTAGTGGTTGTTAGATATATGATGTAAAGATAAATTGTTTAAAGCGGGAGGGAACCCCCTCCCGCTTTATTATTAAATCAATAAACATAAAGAGGAAAATATCATGAAAAAATCTCGAATTTTAATGCTGTTAGCAGCGTTATTGCCTTTGGCATTATTTATTTTTCCATTATGGAACATTACCTTAGAGGCACCACAATACCCAATACCTTTGGGAATGAACATTCATATTAATGATTTTTCGGATGCCCATCCGCACGACATAAAGAACATAAACCTAATGAACCATTATGTAGGAATGAAGTATATTCCAAATGCCATTCCTGAATTTAAAATATTCCCATTGGGAATTATAATCACTACTGTAATAGGTTTATTGATTGGTTTTAAGTTCAATTATAAATGGTTTTTGGGGTGGTTTATTTTAATGGTAGTTTTAAGTTCTGCTGGTTTATATGATTTTTATCTTTGGGAACATGATTATGGCAATGATTTAGACCCTAAGGCAATTATGAAATTTACAAACCCTGATGGATCTATAATGGGTTTTCAACCACCGTTATTTGGTACTAAAAAGATTTTAAATTTTGTGGCACATTCTTATCCTCGATTAGGAGCCTTCTTTTTGGGAGCTGGGATAGGACTTTCACTTGTAGCTTTTTATGTTGGAAAAAAAGAAGCTAAAAAATAACTGTTGTAGTATGAAACAAAAATTGATGGTTTTGATGATTGGTTTTGCATTACTGTCATGTAGTCCAAAACCGCAAGCTATAGCATATGGAGCGGATGGATGTCATTATTGTAAAATGACCATTGTAGATAGAATACATGCAGCAGAAATAGTTACGAATAAAGGCAAGGTTTATAAGTTTGATGCCATTGAATGTATGTTGAATTATGACAAAGAAATTGAAGAGGGAATTAATGCCATGTATCTTGTTAATCATTATGGCAATCCAGAAGAATTAATTAATGCGTCCGAGGCTACTTTTTTAATTTCCGAAAATATTCCAAGCCCTATGGGTGCATTTTTAACGGCCTTTAAGACCAAAGATGAGGCCGGTAAGATTAAAATGGAAAAAGAAGGCAAAATTTATTCATGGAAAGAGTTGTTAGAACACTTAAAATAGTAAATTGATGTATCAAATTTCAAGTACAATATTAGAGCAAGAATTTAATGGCTTGCAAGCAAAAAAAATAGTAGCGGATGAAAATTTGGAAGTTTTGACAATTAGTCTGGAAAATGGGAGTGAGTTTCCAGAGCACACTTCACCAAGAGATGCTTTCCTTGTACTATTGGAAGGGTTGATAGAATTTCATATTAACAACAAAAACTTTCTTTTGCAAAAACAACAAACATTTAACTTTCCTGCGGGGGTTCCACATACCGTAACTGCAAAAATGAATTCAAAATTTTTAATCATTAGGTGAACATAGTTATAAACATAACAAGTGTTTTTCTTTTTCTTTTTTCGGCTTTTGCCAATGCATCACAAATCATTGTTTGTAAAACCTGTGAAATTTCAACAATTAAGCAGGGGATTAGTGTTGCAATGGAGAATGATACCGTCTTGGTCAAAAAGGGGACTTACAAAGAACATAATCTGGTTATAGATAAACCTTTGACATTGGTTGGTGAAGGGTATCCTGTAATTGATGGCGAAGAGAAAGGTGAGATTATAACCATAACAGCGGACAATGTTACCGTAGACGGGCTTTTCATTATCAATGTAGGTACTAGCTATACATCAGATTATGCAGCAGTAAGGGTAAAAAGAAGCAAGAATTTTGTTATTAAAAATCTGGTGCTGGAAAAACTTTTTTTTGGGATTTATTTGGAAAAGGCCAATGATGGCGAAGTGTACCACAATAAGATAATTGGTGATGCCGAGGAAGAATATAATTCGGGCAATGGCATTCAATTGTGGTATTGTAAAAACATAAGGATAGAACATAATTTTGTTGAAAGAGTCCGTGATGGCATTTATTTGGAATTCTCTGACAATTGCGTGATAAAAAACAACGTAAGTGCCAACAATATTAGATATGGCCTACATTTTATGTTTTCCAATAATGATCTTTATGAAGATAATACATTTGAAAAAAATGGGGCAGGTGTAGCTGTTATGTTTTCAAAAAAGATAAAAATGTACAATAACATTTTTAAAGAGAATTGGGGTTCAGCTTCCTATGGGGTATTGTTAAAAGAAATCAATGATGCAGAGATCATAGGAAATCGTTTTGAAGAGAACACAATTGGGATCAATATAGAAGGCTCTAACCGTATTAATTACAGTAATAATGATTTTGTAAATAACGGTTGGGCAATAAAAGTTAGAGGGGCATGCTATGAAAATAAGTTTATAAACAACAATTTTCTATATAATTCTTTTGATATTTCATACAATAGCAAACTTAATGACAATGAGTTCAATTCAAATTATTGGAGCAGTTATACAGGATATGATTTAGATAAAAATGGCGTGGGTGATGTTCCCTACCGTCCTGTAAAGTTGTTTTCATATATTGTGAACCGTACTCCTGAAACAATTATTTTATTACGTAGTTTGTTTATTGATATTATAGATTTTTCTGAACGGGTATCTCCAGTTTTTACTCCTGATGATCTTTTAGACAGTACACCTTTAATGAAGAAAATAGAATGATCAAAATTGAAAACATCCATAAACGGTTTGGCAAGAACCAAGTGTTGAGAGGTATAGATTTGACCATTTCCGATGGAGGTATTTTTGTGGTGCTGGGACCCAACGGATCAGGAAAAACAACCTTGATCAAATGTATATTGGGAATGGTACTTCCAAATAAAGGCGAGATTCTTGTTAGGGACATATCTATAAAAAATAATTGGACGTATCGCCAACATATAGATTATTTGCCACAGATTGCAAATTTTCCAAATAACCTTTCTGTTTCTGAATTGATTAAAATGATCAAAGATTTACGGGGAAAATCAGGAGATGACTCACAATTGATCAAACGCTTTCAACTGAAACCTTTTTTAGACAAGAAACTAGGGAACCTTTCTGGCGGCACCAAACAAAAAGTGAACCTATTGCTTGCGTTTATGTTCAATAGTCCTTTGATTATTTTGGACGAGCCCACTTCAGGTTTGGATCCAATAGCACTTCTAAGGCTCAAGGAGCTTATTAAAGAAGAAAAAGAAAAAGGGAAAACCATTGTGATCACTTCGCATATAATGAGCTTTGTTGAGGAAGTGGCAGATGAAATTGTATTTCTTTTAGATGGGAAAGTTTATTTTAAAGGAACTATAGATGCCCTAAAAAAGAAGACGGAACAACAAGATTTTGAACATGCCATTGCATCCATTTTAACTCAAAGCTATGCTTAAGATATTAAAATATAGTTTCTATGACCTTATGCGCAGCCGTTGGAGCTATGTGTATTTTTTGTTTTATTTATTGTTGGGAACAGTGCTTTTATTTTTAAACAATGACCTCTCTAAGGCGGTCATTACATTAATGAACGTTATCATTATAATTGTGCCGTTAATAGGAACCATTTTTGGGGTCATGTATTATTACAGTTCAAAAGAATTTACAGAACTATTGTTGGCACAACCCATAAAAAGGTCATCTATTTTTATTGGTCAGTACTTGGGAGTGGCTCTTTCGTTGTCCATGAGCTTAATCATTGGTTTGGGGCTGCCCTTTGTGTTTTATGGCCTGTTCCAGTCCAATGCCATATGGGATTTTTCATTGCTTTTGGTTACTGGAGCTTTTTTAACACTCATTTTTACGGCGTTGGCTTTTAATATAGCCCTGTACAATGAAAATAAAATAAAAGGTTTTGGTTATGCCATTCTCCTTTGGCTGTTTTTGGCAGTAGTTTATGATGGTCTCTTTTTAATGTCCCTAGTGCTGTTTGAATCTTATCCGTTGGATAAATTTTCGCTTGTGGCAACTATGTTCAATCCTATAGATCTGTCTAGAATTCTTATTTTATTAAAGTTGGACATTTCTGCTCTTCTTGGTTATACCGGAGCTGTGTTCCAAAAATTCTTCGGGACTAATTTTGGGGTTTTATTGTCAATTTCAGCACTTTCAATTTGGGTCTTTATCCCCACTTTTAACATCTACAGAAAATCAAAAAAGAAAGATTTTTAACATTTTGGAGCCTACCTTATCATAAAACAACAAACGCCTGTTTTTCTGTGACTTAAGTTTTTTTATCTTAATCTAAAAGATGATTTTTATCATGTTTTTTACAGCCATATAAGTCTAATTTTGTTGTATAAAAGATAAAAAAGTCTTTTTTGTCTTAGAAACTTTTAAAACCAATTAAAACATGTTATCTAAAAAGCAAGCAAGGGCTTTTTTTCTAGGAGGAACATTAGTGACATTTCTAATTTTTATTGGACTTACTATTTATTCTTTTTCTGGAGAAAATGACCAAACAAACCACGAGAACCTTACTGAATCAGCAATAAGGGGAAAAAAGATTTGGGAATCTAACAATTGTATGGGCTGCCATACGATTTTAGGTGAAGGAGGTTATTATGCCCCGGAATTAACAAAAGTAGTTGACCGGTTAAATCTAAAGTATGATGGATTAGGGGAAGAAGTCATCAAAAGTATTTTAATGTCACCAGTGCCTTGGCAACCGAACGGCAGAAAAATGGTCGCTTATGAAATGACAGAGCAAGAGGCAGAAGATGTTGTAGCCTTTTTTAAATGGATAGGGGAAATTGATTTAAATGGATTTGGAGAAGTCGTAGGTGTAGATAGAAAAATATCCCCTTTAGCAAAAGATAACAACTAAACTAACAAATTATGAAATACAAATCGCAAAAAGTAGCATATTGGTTTTTTGCCCTTTCAATGCTGTTGTTCGGGCTACAAATTATTTATGGTTTTATTATGGGCTTTGCCCACGCAGGTTTTGATGGGCTACATGAAATTATTCCTTTCAATACAGCTAAAGCTGTCCACCTTAATTTATTGGTAGTTTGGTTGTTGTCGGGGTTTATGGGAGCGGCATATTATATTATTCCTGAAGAGGCGCAACATGAATTAGTGAGTGTAAAATTGGCATACGTACAGTTGATCAGTTTGGCATTGGTAGGTGTAGCTGCAATTATTGGTTTTCACTTTAATATTTGGGAAGGAAGAAAATTTTTGGAAATACCAAGAGGACTGGATTATTTGGTGGTAATCAATGTACTGCTGTTTTTAGGAATTATAATAATGACCCTATATAAAGGAAAGCGTAGAACTACCACAGCATTAGTGTTGACCATGGGACTTTTCTTCGCCGCATTATTGTACCTGCCTGGAATGTTGCCTTTTGATAGTCAAGTAACAGATTCATTCTTTCGTTGGTGGGTAGTTCACTTATGGGTAGAAGGTGTTTGGGAGCTGATTATGGGAGGTATATTATCGTTCTTGTTGATTAAACTTACAGGGGTAGATAGAGAAGTAATTGAAAAATGGCTGTATGTTATTGTTGGATTAACGTTCCTTTCTGGAGTGTTGGGCACAGGGCATCATTATTACTATATAGGTGTAAATAAAATATGGTTGATCGTAGGTGGAATATTCTCTGCACTTGAGCCTTTAGCATTCTTGGCAATGGCATTGTTCGCAGTGAACATGTACAGAAAAGGAGAAAAAAAGCATCCAAATAAATTAGCATTGTATTGGACACTTGGCGCAGCAATTGTATCATTTGTAGGTGCAGGCTTATTGGGATTTGCACACACTTTGCCACAAACAAATTTATACACACACGGAACTTTGGTCACGGCAATGCACGCACATTTGGCATTTTGGGGAGCTTATGCAATGATTGTTTTAGCAATTATTAGTTATTCATTACCAAATATGACAGGCAGAAAATTATATGACAGTTCTAGAGGTAGAATGGCTTTTTGGTTTTCCAATATAGGTATGGTAGGTATGACTATTGCCTTTGGAGTTGCTGGTGTAGCACAAGTATATTTAGAACGTATTACGAAAATAGATTTCATGGAAGTTCAAAAAATGGTAGAAGTTCATTTTTACGTTTTAATAATATGCGCAGCTTTATTTACTACAGGTATTGTTCTATACATGATAGATTTTGTTAAACATGGCCGTCCCACTGACGAAGCATTGGAAAGTATAACCGATTAAAAAGCATAATAAAATGAGAAATGTTAAATTAGGATTATTAGCATTGGTCGCTTTAATGTTAAGTTGTAAAAGCGACAAGAAAAAGGGAGTAGATTACTCTAAACCAACAGTAGAAGAAACATCTGGAGATCAAATAGCCATTACAGATGTGGAAATTAAAAGGGGAAGTGAAATTTACTTTGACAAATGTGCAGGATGCCATGGCTCTAGTAGAAAAGGCGCTACGGGTCCATCTTTATTGCCAGATGGAGACGGAAAATATGCAGCAACAAAAGATTTAGGAGCTGCAGGTTTAAGAATATTCATTGAAAATGGTACTCCTGGCGGCATGCCAGAATGGAAAGGGATTATGACTGATGATGAAATAGAGCTAATGACACGGTTCTTGCAAGTGGATCCTCCAGTAATTCCGCCTTATGGTCTAAGTGAAATCCAAGATAGCTGGAATCTTTTAATTCCTGTAGCTGATAGGCCCACTAAACCAGAACACAGTAGAAATATTGATAATT
The DNA here is from genome assembly GCA_964398035.1 of uncultured Flavobacteriaceae bacterium. Classification (GTDB taxonomy): domain Bacteria; phylum Bacteroidota; class Bacteroidia; order Flavobacteriales; family Flavobacteriaceae; genus Saonia. The sequence continues at coordinate 10,688 of CAYNLI010000004.1, forward strand.
ACTTTGGTGTCATTATGAGAGACGCTGGTAAAGTGGCCATTATTGATGGAGATACCAAAGAAAGGTTGGTAGTGTTAAAAACAGGTTTTGCAGTGCATATTTTAAGGACATCTGCTTCTGGTAGATATATTTATTCCGTTGGTAGAGATGGTAAAATTACCATGATAGATACATATACCAAAATACCAACAATAGTTGCAGAAGTAAAAGGAGGTTTTGATGCTCGTTCTGTTGAGGTTTCTAAATATAAAGGATATGAGGACAAGTATTTGGTGTTTGGGGGCTATAGCCCTAGTCATATTGCCATTTTAGATGCTCAGACTTTAGAACCGATCAGTGTTACAGAAACAAAAGGAAATGCATGTGATGGCGATAAAGAGTTTATTGAGGAAGCTCGTGTTGCTTCTATTGTTGCCTCGCATACCGATCCCGTTTGGATCTGTAATGTAAAAGAAACCGGTATGGTTTGGATTGTGGATTATACAGATCCTAAAAAACCTGGAATCACACAAATTCCATCAGCTAGATTTTTACATGACGGTGGTTGGGATTCTACAGGACATTATTTCTTGGTAGCTGCAAATGCAAGTAATAAAATTGTAGTTATAGATGTGCCCAATAAAAAACTGGTCAAAATAATAGAAACAGGGATTAAACCACATCCGGGAAGAGGTACCAATATTAAAAATGAATTGGGCAATCTTTGGGTAACTTCCCACTTAGGGGAAAATAAACTTTCTTTTATTAAAACAAACCCAGGTGAAGGTCAGTGGACCGTAGTTAAAGAAGTAAAAGCTACTGGTAGTGGCGGGGGTGCATTGTTTGTAAAATCACACCCTAAATCCAAACACCTTTGGGTAGATAGAACTTTAAACCCAGATGCTGCTTTAAATTCTGTTGTAGATGTATTTGACACCAATACTTTGGAATTAAAGAAAACACTTCCTGCACCAGAAGGGGTAAATGGTAGAGCTGTGCACATGGAATATAATAAAGCCGGGGATGAGGTTTGGGTCTCTTATTTTATGGGAGAGAACAGTGCCATTGTCATCTATAATGACAAGACCCTAGATGTGAAACAGATTATCCAAGGGGATTGGGTAGAAAACCCAACAGGTAAATTCAACGTTTACAATACTACACATGATATTTATTAACTGATTCTTAATACACGTTCAGTATTTCTAAGAAATACTGAACGTGTATTTTCTAATTAAAGAATAATTAACAAATAGGTTTTGTCTTAATTATTTAAGACTTGCCAAAATGTTCTTGTCCCACTCTTAAAATAAATTGTTTTTTATGAAATTACTTAAGGCATTACATATTATGCTTTTGTTTTTGAGCACGCACATTTTTGCGCAAATAAACCCAACAGATTCTATTGAAGTCAAGGAGTTGGATGAAGTTGTGGTTACTGCTCAATATGCGCCAAAATCAGAAAGGAATGCTATTTATAAAGTAAAAGTGATAAGTACAAAAGATATAAAAGCAAGGGCAGCAACTAATTTGACAGAACTTTTACGTCATGAATTAAATTTTGATCTTTCTTTTAACCCTTCATTTGGTGCCGGAATAGAACTACATGGTATTTCTAAAGAGAATATTAAAATATTGGTAGATGGCGTGCCGTTGATTGGGCGTGTAAATGGTGTCTTAAATTTAAACCAGATCAATCTGGACAATATAGAGAGAATAGAAATTATAGAAGGTCCTGTATCTGTATTTTATGGAACAGATGCCATGGGGGGGACCATTAATTTGATTACAAAGAAAAGTCAAGAAAAGACAATTTCAGGAAATATCAACGCGTATTATGAAAGTGTTGAAGCAAAGAACGTAAATGCTTTTTTAGGATATAAATTCGGTAAAAACTTAATTAGAACAGAAGGGGGTCACTATTATTTCAACGGTTTAAATACAGATGATGATTTCATAAGAACACAAAATTGGCCTAAAAAAAGTAAATACCACACCAATGTAAAATACATTAGGGAACTAGGGAATTTTAAACTGCGTTTTTCCAGTGATTTTTCAGAAGAGGAAGTAAATACTTTGGGAGAGGTTAGTGCCAGGAGCAATACGGCCACAGATATTGATTATATAACAAGACGATGGGACAACACACTTAATTTTCAAGGAAAATTAAAGAATGATAAATTCCTTGATATTACTGTCTCTTATCTAAATTATGATAGGTTTGACACTTCTTACCTTTATGATTCCGGGACAGATGCTTCTGAATTGATTGCTAATAATCTTAACGAAAACGGAAACTATTTTAATACTTTTTTTGCAAAAGGGCAATATGCAAATAGTAGCCTTTCTGATAGATTAAATTATGTTCTTGGCGCGGAGCTTGAATCTAATTATGCCAAGGGCAATAGAATAATGGATGAGAAACAAGATCTACAGAACACATCTTTCTTTGCAAGCATAAATTATAAGGTGTCCAATAATCTGGAAATACAGCCAGCGTTAAGATATACCTATAATAGTAGTTTTAAAAGTTTATGGTCCCCAGCTTTAAACCTTAAATATAGATTTAACGGCCAGCATGTTTTAAGATTTGCATATGGCAATGGATATAGGGCACCAAGTATTAAGGAGCTATATTTAGATTGGATGCCAACCTATGGGCCGTTTACATACATTTTTACAGGAAATGAAGATTTAAAGGTAGAATCTTCCCATAGTTTTAACCTCTATTATTCATACAGAAAAGATTTGAACAATGAAAGTTATATACAGATAGAACCGTCATTTTTCTACAATGAGATAAAAAATTTAATTGGCTTAAGTGAACTGGTCAATTCAGAAAGGCATTACATTAATCTTAATAAGACCAAGTCTTTAAGTGCTTCCGTACAAGTAAAACATAGAATACTTGAAAACTTGCAGTATAATCTGGGAGTTTCATATTTAGGAAGGTATAATGAATATACAGATATCTTTAATTCAGATGAATTCTTGTATACACCTTCTGTAAATGCTTCTGTTTCATATCTATATATGCCTTTAGATTTAAATCTTTCTGCTTTTTATAAATATTCGGGAAAACGGGAAGGACATTATATAGAGGAAGTAAATGGTACAGATGTATTAAGAAACTCAACAAGGGACGATTTCAATAATTTGGACATCTCACTGGCAAAATCAATATTTCAAAACAAATTAGTACTCTCATTAGGTGTAAAAAATGTTTTTAATATTACTGATATAGAAACATTCAATCAAATAGGAGCGGCACATGATAGGGACATTCAACTTTGGGGGACCACCTATTTTTTACAAACAAAATTTAATTTTTAACTAAATAATTTTCATCATGAAAAAACACTTGTATATTACAGTAATAGCATCATTGATGATGCTTAGCACCTTTGCACAACAATTTGATGTATCGGCAGAAGTTAGACCACGTTATGAAAATAAGCATGGTTATAGAACATTATTAAACGAAAATGCAAATGGCTCCAATTTTGTGTCACAAAGGACAAGATTAAATTTCAATTATGGGCAAGAGAAGATCAGGTTGGGCGTTTCGTTGCAGAATGTCAGGGTTTGGGGAGATGTAAGTACCCTTTCCAGTGATGACAATGCAATTGCATTGCATGAAGCATGGGCAGAAGCCATTTTAAGCAATGAAGTAACATTAAAATTTGGCCGCCAAGAAATTGTTTACGATGACCATAGAATTTTTGGCAGCGTAGGTTGGGCACAACAAGCACGTAGCCATGATGCCTTTTTGTTTAAATATACACCAAATGAAAACAATAGATTGGATATAGGGTTGGCATTAAATTCTGATTCACAGAGCAATATAGACAATCTTTATAGCAACGCAGCGGGGTATAAGGCATTCCAATATGCTTGGTACCATGGTGATTTCAATAATTTTGGTCTAAGTTTTTTGCTGTTAAATACTGGAATAGAGTATTTGGATATAAATAACAATCAAACAGTTGATTATATGCAGACTATAGGACCTAGATTAACTTATAAATCAGGGATGTTCAATGCCAATGCAGCTACTTATTTCCAAACTGGAAAAACATCGAACATAGATGTTAGCGCATCCTATTTTTCTGGAAATATCGGGTATAAAATATCTGATAATTTTTCTGCTGGGTTGGGGATGGAATATTTATCCGGGAAAGATATGGATGATACCGATGCAGAAGTTAAATCTTTTGCCCCATTATTTGGCACCAACCATAAATTTAATGGGTGGATGGATTATTTTTATGTGGGCAACCATGGAGGTTCTGTTGGATTAACAGATATAAATGCCAATATTGCATATACAAAAGATAAGTTTTCCGCTAAATTAATACCACATATTTTTTCATCAGCAGCTGATATCTATGATGGTACAACTAAAATGGACAACAATTTGGGAACAGAAATTGATTTGACATTTGGTTATAAGTTATCTAAAGATATTATGCTAAATGCAGGTTATTCACTAATGTTTGCAACAGAATCCATGGAAGTTTTAAAAGGAGGGGATAAAGACGAAAACAATTCTTGGGCTTGGGTAATGTTCACCTTCAAGCCAAAATTGTTCACAACTGTAAAAGAATAATGTTTTTTGGTTGACACAAGTGTATTTAGAGCGTAAAATGAAAATGGATTTTATGGCAGTACAGAAAGAAGTTGAAATTCATTTATAGTATTAATCATATGTGTAACGCTGTTCTTTAAGGAGTTGTGCTCTATGTGATAGACTTCTATGAACCCGGTAGGCCTACAGATGAAACGTTAGAAATTAACAATTAAATTAATAAATTAAATATGAGAAACTTAAAAGTAATGTTTAGTAATTCTGGGATTGTGCTAATGGTCTTGTTGGCAAGTTGCAATACTGATACGAAAACAGCTAAAAATGTCTTACCGGATAACACTGCTGAAATTGTTATAAAAGGTACCATGAATGCAGAACTTACATCTCCTCCTAATGTTCCTGCACCAGTAGGTGACCGTAGAGCAAAAAGAGTAATTATAAACATGGAGATTCTGGAAGAAGAAGGGACTATGACAGATGGGACAACATACATATATTGGACCTTTGGAGGTTCAGTTCCAGGGAGTTTTATTCGGACACGTGTAGGAGATGAGGTAGAATTTACCCTGTCTAACCATCCAGATAATAAATTACCTCATAACATTGATCTACATGCGGTAACCGGACCAGGAGGTGGAGCAACTTCTTCATTTGTTGCGCCAGGGCATGAAAAAACGTTCTCTTTTAAAACATTAAACCCAGGGTTATATGTATACCACTGTGCAACAGCACCTGTAGGAATGCATATTGCAAATGGCATGTATGGATTAATTTTAGTTGAACCAGAAGGAGGCTTGCCAGAAGTAGATAAAGAATACTATATCATGCAAGGAGACTTCTATACAAAAGGAGACAATGGAGCACCAGGATTGCAAGCTTTTGATATGAAAAAAGCAGTTGCAGAAGATGCAGATTATGTAGTGTTCAATGGTAAAGTTGGCTCTTTAACAGGAGATAATGCCATTACTGCAAATGTGGGTGAAACAGTTCGTTTGTATGTAGGTAATGGTGGTCCAAACTTAGTTTCATCTTTCCATGTAATTGGTGAAATTTTTGATAGGGTAAATGTAGAAGGAGGGTCAATGATTAATGAAAATGTACAGACAACATTAATTCCTGCCGGTGGCGCTGCAATTGTTGAGTTTAAAGTAGATGTTCCAGGAACGTTTATTATAGTAGATCATTCCATTTTTAGGGCCTTTAACAAAGGAGCCTTAGGAATGCTAAAAGTCAAAGGGGAAGAGAACAAACAACTTTATTCAGGTGTAAAACAAGAAGGTATTTATAACCCTGAGGGAGGAACGTTACAAGAAATGCCAGATGAAGATGAAGTAAAAGTAGCAGTTAATACCAATAAAAGTTTGGCAGAAAAAATCGCCTCAGGAAAATTGATTTATACCAAAACATGTTTTGCTTGTCACCAAGCAAATGGAGAAGGTATTGCAAGCGCATTTCCGCCATTGGCAAAATCCGATTATTTAAATGCTGATGTTAAACGTGCGATCGATATTGTACTTAATGGGAAAACAGGTGAAATCACCGTTAATGGAGATAAGTACAACAGCGTAATGACCAAACAAACCTTGACTAATGATGAAGTTGCAGATGTATTGACCTATGTTTATAATTCTTGGGGCAATAACAAAACCAATGTCACTGTAAATCAAGTGAACCAAGTTAAGAATGGTCATTAATAGATAAAAAATGAAAGCTGTTTTAAGATTGACGATTTGTATACTGTTATTTTGGGCAACCAATACAAATTGTCAGTCTAAAATGGTTTCCATAAAAGGAGGTACATATATTCCACTTTACGGTAGAGATTCTTTACAAGTGACTATTTCTGATTTTGAAATGGATGTATACCCAGTCACCAACCAAGAATTCTTAAAATTCATTAAGGAAAACCCAAGATGGAGAAGGTCTAGAGCCAAGAAACTTTTTGTAGATGGGAGCTACCTTTCTAATTGGAAATCTGATACAGATTTAAATGACAATCAATCTTTAAAAGCAGCCATAACCAGTGTCTCTTGGTTTGTGGCCAAAGATTATTGTGAATGTCAAGGGAAACGATTACCTACTATTGATGAATGGGAATATGTGGCAATGGCAAATGAAACTATGCCAGATGCCCGTACATTGAAAACGTATAACGAGTACATTTTATCTTGGTATGAAAAGCCTAAAACGTTTAACAATGATATAGGTTCCACCTTTGTAAATTATTGGAAAGTATATGATTTACATGGATTGGTCTGGGAGTGGACTTCAGATTTTAATTCAGTTTTAGTGTCAGGGGAGTCCCGTAAAGATGTTGATAATGATAGTAATCTCTTCTGTGGAAGCGCAGCAATAGGAGCCACAGATTTAATGAATTACGCCGCTTTTATGAGATATGCCATTCGTGGTAGTGTAAAAGCAAAGTATACCATGAGAAATCTAGGTTTTAGATGTGTAAAAGACAAAAAACAAACAATAAATGAAAACCTCTAGTTATATAATAACCCTATTTGTTGCATTATTATCTTTTGCTTCTTGCAAGAATAAAACTGAATCCAACAACAGGAAAGAAGAAATAGCACTTTACCAATGTCCTATGAAGTGTGAAGGAGAAAAAACATATCATGAGCCGGGCAGTTGTCCTATCTGTAAGATGGATTTAAAATTGATTTCTGAACTAAGCCCCAAGGTAATGGCCATTGGTGAAATTTCAGATGAGTCTATTTTTAATTTAACAACAGAATGGAATACAGAGGAAGGTGAAGTTATAGAACTTAAAGAATTACAAGGAAAGACATTGGTTGTGGTCATGATTTATACAACCTGCAAAGCAGCTTGTCCAAGATTAATGGCAGATATGAGAAATATAGAAAATCAAATACCTGAAAATAAGTTAAATGACGTTCAATTTGTTTTAGTGAGCATTGACCCAGAAACAGATACACCCAAACGCTTAAAAGAGTTTGCTATAGAAAATGAAATGGATGGTAATCAATGGACATTTTTACAAGGAACGAAAAGTAGCGTAAGGGAATTTGCAAATGTTTTAGCAGTTAAGTACAAAGAAATTTCGCCTATGGATTTTTCACACTCAAATATTATAAGTGTGTTTAATTCTGGAGGAGAATTAATGCACCAGCAAGAAGGGTTGGGTGTAGATAATAAAGAAACAGTTTCAAAAATTTTAGAATTAATTCAATAATAGAGAGTCAAAATGAATTTGATAGAAAATAAAACAGTAGCAGAAATTGTTGCAGAAAATATAAAAACAGCGCACATTTTTAAAAAACATGGAATTGATTTTTGTTGTGGAGGAGGAATAACGATTGAAAAGGCATGTGAAAAGAACAATGCCGATTATTCTGTTTTAAAAAAAGAATTAGAAGGTATAGATACTGTTGTTTCAAAGGCATACGATTATAATAGTTGGGATTTAAGTTTTCTTGTAGACCACATACAAAATGTACACCATACCTATGTTGAAGAAAACATTCCTTTGCTTGTTCAATATGCAAATAAAGTAGCGAAAGTACATGGACACCATTATGCAGAAGTTGTAGAAATAAATAAGTTGTTTGCTGAGGTCGCCAATGAACTTACAATGCACATGATGAAAGAAGAGCGTATTCTTTTTCCTTATATAAAGCAAATGGTCAAGGCAGAAAAGGAAGGAACGTTTTCTGAAAAACCTCATTTTGGGACTGTAAAAAATCCAATACAAATGATGGAGAATGAGCATGAAAATGCAGGAGACGTTTTTAAAGAAATAGCAAGGTTGAGCAATAATTATACTCCGCCAGAGAATGCTTGTAATACGTTTAGAGCATTATATGCTAAACTGGAGGAATTTGAACAAGACCTACATCAACACATACATTTGGAAAACAATATTTTATTTCCAAAAGCAATTCAACTAGAGCAATAAAAACAAAACCAATCTTAAATTAAAAAATCATGAAAAAGTAACTTTTTTCAACTATATCAATGGCACAACAATTTGATGTATTGGCAGAAGCCATTTTGAGCAATGAAGTAACATTAAAATTTGGCAGCCAAGAAATTGTTTATGATAATCATAGAATTTTTTAATTTGAATCATTGTTAATATGAATAAAACAACACCTTATTATCATGTAATTGGCAAAGAAATAGATGTTTTTGAGCATGCATACACATGCAAGATCCCATTTTTGCTAAAAGGACCTACTGGAACCGGGAAATCTAGATTTATTGAGCATATGGCCTATAAATTGGATACTAGATTAATTACTATTTCATGCCATGAGGAAACATCATCCACAGATTTAATAGGCCGTTATATTATTAAAGGTGCAGAGACCCTTTGGTTAGATGGCCCTTTAACTATTGCAGTTAAAGAAGGGGCTATTTTGTATTTGGACGAAATTGCCGAAGCAAGACCAGATGTTATTGTTGCTATACATTCATTAACAGACCACCGTAGGGAACTGTTTGTTGATAAATTGGGAAAAACCATAAAAGCACATGAGAATTTTATGTTGGTTGCTTCATTTAACCCAGGTTACCAACGTGGTTTTAAAGAACTAAAGCCATCTACAAGACAGCGATTTGTAGCAATGTCTTTTGATTATCCAGAGCCAAAAATTGAATCGGAAATTTTAGTAAAAGAAACAGGGATAGATGCTGGTATCGCTAAAAAATTAGTAAATATTGCCACCAAAATCAGAAACTTAACAGAATTGGGATTAACAGAAACGGTTTCCACTCGTTTGCTTGTGGATGCTGCTCAACTGATTCATAGTGGGTTGCACAAAAGGCTTTCAGTACATGTTGCTGTAATAGAACCTTTGACAGATGATTTGGAAGTGGTACAAGCACTTAAAGACTTAAGTGATTTAATGATATAAATTAATACTATATCTCAATGTTCGAGTTTGAGCCAGATGAATATATATTTACAAAGCTTGCCTATTACTTTAAACGCAAAAAAAAGGAAAAGCAAGAGCAAGTTTCGTATACAGTTCATTTAAGCGATATAAAGCCTCGTTTAACCCTGTTAGCCAGAGCAATTACAGGGAAACCCATAGAAATATATGAAGCAGAAAGAGAAGGGGGCTATAGGAACAACAATTTTTTTCTTCCCGTAAAATATTCAGAATTTAAAGAGGTAGATGAAAACATTTCATTTTTTATATTCAGAATTTTGTACTTATCCGTTCAAAAGAATTTAAACCTAAATTGGAATGACAATCAAGAGCACGATATTTTAGAATCCCAACGAAAAGCAGAAGAATCTTCTCTAGCTATTCTTAAATCCTTATTTGATCAATTTCCAATAACCAAAAAAAACCATGAGAAATTTAGTGCAATGTATAGCATTAAATCAGCTCAGAAGTTACCGGTAGATTTCTCTTTTATCTATGGAAAATGGATGCGGAACACCCCCCATGACAATTCAGAAAAGCAATTGGAGAATTTTACCGATCGGGTAAAAAAGGCCAATGAAGAACAACCAAAAACAACAATCAGATCCAATGCGATCGAGGAAATCATTTCGGTACAAATAGACCAAAAACAAATGGAAGATGCCGTATTACAGCATCAATTTGAAAAGGTAGAGACTGCTGAGGAGTTTGGAGGTAATTTTAGGGATATGGATGGCGAAGATGAGTTGGAAGATCACTCCAACGCATTAGATGAAATAAACATGAAGTATACGGTTCGTGTAGATGACACGGCACATTCCGTATACCAAGCAGATTTTATTGAAAACGCAACAGTTTCAGAAAGTGCAGAAGCAAACAACAATGACTATCACATCTATTATGACGAATGGGATTACTCCAAAAGAGCCTATAGAGAAGATTTTTGTAAAGTATATCCAAAAACACAGCTAGAGACAAATGTATCATATTATAAAAAAACCTTGTCTGAAAACAGGTCAACCTTGGTTGGGTTGCGGAAAATGCTGACCACAGTGAATAACAAATACCAACAACAACGTAGGCAAACACAGGGTGAAGAGTTTGATATTGATGCTATAACCGATTTGTTTGTTGATGTAAAAACAGGGCATACACCTTCAGAAAAAATTTATTTGTCCAAACGAAAAAAAGAAAAAAATCTATCAATTTTATTATTGTTGGACATTAGTTTGTCCAGCGATGGTTATGCGGCGGGGAACCGTGTAATTGATGTGGAAAAGCAAGTTTCACTTTTATTTGGGGAGATTTTAGATGAGTTTAATATAGATTTCTCCATTGACTGTTTTTATTCAAAAACACGAAATCATTCTACCTACTTATCCCTTAAAGATTTTGATGATGATTGGAATACTGCCAAATATAGAATTGGCGCCATTGAGCCCAGTGGTTACACACGTATTGGAGCCGCACTTAGACATTCAGGAGCATTATTGGATAAACGGAACACTAAAAATAAATGGGTTATCCTTATTTCTGATGGCAAGCCAAATGATTATGATAAATATGAGGGAAAGTATGGTATTAATGATGTAAAACAAGCATTGCGAGAATTAAACCAACGCCAGATCAATTCATATGCATTGGCTATTGAGGCTCAGGCAAAATACTATTTACCACAAATGTTTGGGCAAAACCATTATCAAATTCTTACGACACCAGTTGAGCTGTTACAGTCATTGGTAAAGTTGTATGAAAAAATTAAGCACCAAAGTTAAAATGATGAATAGGTATTGTTTTATACTATTCTTTTTACTGCTCTTCTCTTGTAATGAAGAGGGAATGAATTATTCAGAAACTATACTGGAGAATGATGAAATAAACACCACATTTCTACATCACATACAAGCACCGGAAAAGGCATTGTTGTCTTGGTATTTATATGCTTATGGAAATGAATGTGGCATTGGGTCTTCAAAAAAAAAGTGCCAATTGTTAAAAGAAATGAATATTCAGGATGAATGTGATGTAGACCATTTAAACAATTTATTGCAATGGTTTTCCAGTGACATGTTGGTGGTTTATAAATTAAACCAGTGCCCAAACCTGCCAATAAAATCTGCTATTCAAAACACATTTGAAAGAATTGTTCTCATTAGAAAAATGGATACTCTGTCCATACAATATTCCATAAAAGGGATAAACAATAGTCAAGAAAAATCATGGAACATCAATCAAATAGATTCGTATGTACTTAAAAGTAATACGCTTATAAAAATAAACAAAGATGAATAAAACTGTAGTAGACTATAAAAATTTCTATTACCCACCTGGAGGGATTTTAATGTGGATCATTATTTTTTTAGAACTGATAACCTTTGGGGCAGCATTGGTTGCAATGGTGTATTATGGAAAATTGGAAGCTGATGTTTTTCATGCTTCAAGGCTGCATTTAAATACTACAATAGGCACAATCAATACAATATTTTTAATAACTAGTGGATTTTTTATGGCTAATTCTGTTAGTTTTTTAAAAGAAGGAAACATTACAAAAGCATCCTTGTTTTTAAAGCTGACCATGCTAGGGGGGCTTTTGTTTCTGGGACTTAAAGGGTTTGAATATTATGAAAAAATTGAAGCAGGCCTTACAATTGGCAACAACACCTTTTTTACATTTTACTGGATGCTTACACTGTTCCATGTAATTCATGTTTTGGTGGGATTGGTAATTCTAGCATCTGTTTACATGGGTTTAAAGAAAAATAAATTAAAAATAATAATAGAAGATGTGGAGGCCAGTGCCGCTTTTTGGCATATGTGCGATTTAATATGGCTTTTACTTTTTCCTATAATCTATTTACTTTTTTAATATGAAAACAGAAACAATCACAACCTGGGCTTTTTTATTAATCTTGACTATTTCCGCTGCACTATTTTCTAATATGAGCGGAAAATATGTTGTTTATATATTACTGTTTTTAGCAGCATTAAAATTTATCAGTGTTGCATTTCAGTTTATGGAACTTAAAAAAGCGCATATTTTTTGGAAAACAATGATGCTTTGCTTCTTAGCCGCCTTTATCCTAATTATAATGGCACTTTTGGCATAAGTGTCAGGTTGTTTTGACCTCGAGCACGAGGGATAAAAACGAAACCGATGTAGTATATATCTTCGACATTTCCTCGAGAACATTAGCTTTCATGAAGTTTGTTATTCTAAACACTTTTAATCGCAATAGATTTAGATTTGAAAATAAAGAGCAACAAACGGTCTCTTAATCAGAGAGCAATGTTATTTATAGAAACTGATAATTATCATATTTTGCATTTGTGAATACCTGTACATTGCCAGCTTAAATTATTTTCAGCTATACGTTATAGAATATGAAACATATACATTCATTTCACATTCCTGTCATGGGAATTGCTTTCACTGTAGATACGCCGTTAAAAGTTGCACAATACGGTATAGATTCCGTTATTTTTATAACCGATGACATTCTTCTTGAAAAATTAAGAAAAATGTACAGTGATAAATTTAAACTACCATATCAAGAAATCACAGCAAAAGCCGAGGATTCTAGGGCAAGAAGAATTACTTCATACCTGAATTTGATGAAAGATTTGGCCGAAAAAAAGCTTGATGAGCTTATAAAGTCTTCGGATGAAATTGTAAAATATTTCAGTCTCTTACCCGAAACGTCAACATTGAAACAAGAATTCAAAGCATTTACTGATAAAATTACGGATACTTCTGAAATCAGAAAATGGCTAAAGAACAATTTGTCATTAGGAGATATTAATGTCAATATCATGACAAAGTTAGATAAGGTCAACTTTAAAAAAAACGAAGCCTTACCAGTAGAATACAATGATGCACATGCCGCTTTAAGGGGGTTTGCCAAAAGTAATCTAAGCTCGTCAATGGTTTTTTCTGCCGGTATGAACCCGAGATTATTCAGTTATATAGAACAGTTCGATGATTTTTTCCCGGATAAGAATGGCAATATCAAAAAGAAGGTCGTACTAAAAGTCAGCGATTACCGCTCTGCATTGATACAGGGCAAGTTTTTGGCAAAAAAAGGTATTTGGGTATCTGAATACAGAGTAGAATCTGGCTTAAACTGTGGTGGACACGCCTTTGCAACTGATGGATACTTAATGGGGCCTATTCTTGAAGAGTTCAAGGAGAACAAAGAAACACTTATTAGTACAGTCAGTGAAATATTGAATAATGCTCTTAAAGACAAGAACAGGGAAGTACCCGAAAAATTATTGGATTTGAAAATCACCGCACAAGGAGGTATTGGTACGGCAGAAGAACATTTATTTTTGGTTGACCATTACAAAATCGATTCGGTGGGCTGGGGGTCTCCATTTTTATTGGTGCCAGAAGTGACCAATGTAGATAAAAAAACGTTGGGACAACTTAAATTAGCAAAAGAAGACGATTTGTTTTTAAGCGATGCTTCACCCTTGGGTGTACCTTTTAACAACATTAGGAACAGCAGTAAATATTTAGAAAAAGAAGCAGTTCTAAAAAGTGGGAAGCCAGGTAGTCCTTGCCCTAAAAAGTTTTTGGCACTGACACCTTCAAAGAACGGAAAAACGATTTGTACGGCATCTAGAAAATACCAAGACGCAAAAATGGAAGAGTTGAATGTCCTAAAGAAAGAAGGAGAGCTATCCGATTCCGAATATCAAAAACAGTTTAAAGACTTAACGGCAAAAGAATGTCTTTGTCTTGGTTTAAGCTCTACAGTAATGCAGATACATGATATGGAACGTAAAGTAGAGGGAGACGGGGTGTCTATATGCCCTGGGCCTAATCTTGCCTATTATTCCAAAACAAGTAGTCTGCTTGAAATGACAGATCATATTTACGGGAAGAAAAGTGTTATAGAAAGAACGGACAGACCCAATATGTTTATAAAGGAATTGAATTTATATATCGATTTTTTACAAAAAAAATTAGAAGCTGCTAAAACGAATATGGATAAAAAACAAGAACGCTATTTGACTAAGTTTACCAAAAACCTAGAAGAAGGCATTCTTTACTACAATAACCTGTTCGGTAATTTGAAAGATACTTTTAAGGAAACAAAAAGCACAGTTTTAAAGGAGTTGGAAAAAGGAAGAAATACGCTTACTTCAATAGGGAATGAGATAGAAAAGATAAAAAATCAATAAAATTTTATGCCGCCCTGGTAAAAGAGACGGGTCGGTTGTTTTTTATCATGCTTAAAAACATCCCAAATTTTTAAAGAACTACCGCAATAGCTATCTTTAAGGTCATTGTTGGATGGTGAATAGTTTAGGCTAAAACAATAAAGGTGTTCAATGGCCCTAGTTCTTTACTTTTAGAAATAGCGGTAGTTATGATCAATTTAAAATACCATATTAAAACTGCGCTGGGCTATTTTGTGCTGGCATCAGTTTTGGGTGTGGTGTTGCGGTCTTTTCATTCTGTTGAAATACCAATGAACTATAGGTATGTGGTTCATGCCCATTCACATATAGCATTGTTGGGGTGGGTGTATATGGCATTGACAACCATGGTTTATAAACTGTATTTGGAAAAACAAGGTCTGAATAAAAAGTACCGTATTATTTTTTGGTTTACACAGATTACTTTAGTGGGAATGTTGTTCACCTTTCCTTTTCAAGGATATGCCTTGCTTTCTATTATTTTCTCTACCCTTTTTCTATTCGCATCGTATTGGTTTACTTGGTTTTTTATTAGAAACACCCCAAACGTTCTTAAAAAGACCAATTCGTATACATGTATAAAAATGGCGCTTTGGTATATGGTTTTGTCCAGTATTGGGCCATGGGCATTGGGTGCAATTATGGCTACATTGGGCACAGGGTCTATTTGGTATAGGCTTGCTATATATTTTTACCTACACTTTCAATATAACGGGTGGATGGTCTTAGCACTGGCGGGCTTGCTTTTTTATGTTTTTGAGAAGAACAATCTTTATTTTTCAAAAAAGAGTTTTAAAAATTTCTTTAGGAGTATTAATTTAGGAATTATACTCACCTTTTTTCTATCAGTCTTATGGACAGACCCCCCAATGATTTTTAATGTTCTGGGAGGGATTGGGTCAATTGTTCAAATCATTGCCTTTGGAATTTTGATTAAAGTATATCTTAAATTAAGAGATAAATCCAAGCCAATATTTTCGCCTTTACAAATAGGAATGTTAAAGGTAATTGTCATTTTGTTAGGGGTTAAAATGCTATTGCAATTGGTGACTGCATTTCCCTATTTTGCCAATTTGGCCACAACATATATGGACTTTACCATTGGTTATTTACACTGGACATTTTTGGGTGTCATAAGTATAGGGCTGTTTTTCTTTTTCGATTTTTTTAAATTGATGCGAATTGGAAAATTAGGATATGCCTTATACCTGTTAGGTTTTATCTGCACGGAAACGCTTATTTTTTATAAAGGAACAATGGCTTGGCAGAAGCTGCCCTTGTTTGGAGCCTATTTTAATGTTTTAGCTTTTGTCAGCTGTCTAATACCTATTGCGTTGTTTATGCTATTATGGAATAATTTTAGGTCAAAAAAAAGATAGCACTTTTAATTATTTGTTCCTATGCATAAACATTTGCATGAACAGCATGGTAGACATTTTTTGCGCACGGTTTTTTGCAATCCAAGCTACTTCACCTTCATACAGCTCGTCAATTGTCTCAAACCAGAGGTTTAACCAGAATCCAAAATGTTCTGAAGTTATGGTATGGTTTGTTTTATCATCCACCTCTTGATGTACGGTAACGGGATTGCCATGATATTTTCGGGTTAAAAAAAGCTGGGTTTCCCAAAAATCGGTCAATAAGACCAAATGTGGTTCCCAATCTTTGATAATACCATTAAAAATGGGACCTAGAATTTCATCTGCACGGATTTTGGTGTAAAAAGTTTCAACTAAAAGTTTTACATCGTCTCTATTTTTAATATCCTTTTTGCTCATTTTTTAAATTAATTTGTTCTCTGTTTATAAACTTCCCTTTCTAGATTCTCCCTATGCATTGGATGCGCAATAGAAATAAGTGCCTTGGCACGTTCTTTTAAATTTTTGCCAAAAAGGTTTACAACACCGTACTCAGTAGCTACATAGTGTACATGGGCTCTTGTTGTGGTGATACCAGCACCTTGTTTTAAGTATGGGGTTATTTTGGATATTCCCTTGCTTGTGACAGATGGCATTGCAAAAATAGGCTTTCCCCCTTTTGATAATGAAGCCCCGCGGATAAAATCCATCTGGCCACCTACACCAGAATATTGGCGATTTCCAATGGTATCTGCACAAATTTGCCCTGTTAGATCAATTTCTATGGCACTGTTTATTGCTGTGACCTTTGGATTTTGGCGAATAATAGCAGTATCATTGGTATACCCAGCTTCTTTAAAGTGAACTATGGGATTGTCGTCCACAAAATCATATAATTTCTGTGAACCAACAGCAAAACAAGTCACAATTTTCCCTGTTTTAATTTCCTTGTCCTCACCGGTAATGATTCCTTTTTCAATAAGGGGCAAAATACCATCAGAAAACATTTCTGTGTGAATGCCCAAACGTTGATGGTTGTTTAAGTTGTTCAATACGGCGTTGGGAATGTTCCCAATGCCCATTTGCAATGTGGCACCGTCTTCAATAAGTGCTGCAACATGCTTTCCTATTTGCTGTTCAACTTCAGAAATGGGTGTTATGTTGTGTGTATGGATAGGTGCATTTATTTCAATGGCACAGTCAATATTTTTTATATGAATAATACCATCTCCATGGGTTCTGGGAACAGAAGGGTTTATTTGTGCAATGACTTTTTTTGCGGTTTGTATGGCAGGCAAAGCAATGTCCACAGACACTCCTAAAGAACAAAAGCCATGTTTATCTGGAGGGGAAACCTGGACAATGGCAACATCTAATGGCAAAATGCCCTGCCTAAACAGTAAATGGATTTCGCTTAAAAATATTGGAATATACCCTCCCTGGGAAGTATTTGCTTGATTTCGAATATTTTCACCAACAAAACAGCTGTTTATCTTAAAACTATCACTGTAAGGTAATCTGGCATATTTAGCATCTCCTTCTGTATGGATAGATATGATTTCTACATTTTTTAATTCTTTGTATTGGTCACAAATAGCATCAATTAATATATTTGGGGTCATTGCAGCTCCTTGAAAAAAGATTCGATCTCCAGATTTGACCATTGAAGCAGCTTCTGCTGCTGAAACAATTTTCATAATTTTTTATTTAAAATGAAATAAGTAAGTTATTCTATAATTTATGGTGTTGCACAATCTATTGTATCAGAAGCTATTTCTGTAGAAGGTGGTTTGGGAGAAATATAAGGAATGCCCAATCCTAATCCCCTAATGATAAAAAGCAGCCCTATTATAATAACAAAAACAGGAATTAATCGTTGCACTTTTTTACGTGCAGCACCTTTAAGGAGACTGCTAAAATATATTGCAGAGGTCATTAAGGGAATAGTGCCAATTCCAAACAAAACCATATAGAATAAACCTTTCCATGGGTTTGCCATGGCAATGGAGCCAAAAAGTGCCATATAGACCAGTCCGCAAGGTAAAAATCCATTTAGAAAACCAATGGTTAAAAAAGTATCAGGGGTTTTCTTTTTAAGGGCTGTACCCAGGCTACTTTTTATTTTTGAAATTATCCTATAAATAGGTTTGAAAAGATTAAACTGATTGAATATTTTTTGGGGAATCAACACAACAACAATCATTAGAATTCCAATAATGATGGACAATTTCTGCTGTATTCCAAAAACGGATAGCCCTTTGCCCAAAAACCCAAAGACGAGACCCATGATTCCATAAGATAAAAGTCTTCCAAAATGGTATATGAAAATTTGAGATATTTTTTTAAAAGAATTGGTTCTGTCCACGGGGAGCATAAATGCAATTGGGCCACACATGCCCACGCAATGCAAACTTCCCATAAGACCTAATAAGACAGCTGCCAATAACATTTTAATACGTTATGCTTTCTTTGTGTAAAAACATGTCCCCATTATCTTCCCAAGAGATTTTAATGTCCCATCGACCATCTAACAAACGTTCATTAGGTATGAGCAAATGTGTATTGGATAAACTTATGGGCAAGTTAAAATCCAAATGTTTATTAGATGGTCTATAAAGGGACACTGTTCCTTTTGTTTCCTGATGTTTTATTTCTTCAGGAAACGTTATCAATAATCCTTCTACGGTTCTTTCAAATTTAAATTGTGCTGACAAACTACTTGCATTGTTGGATGCATCAATCTCTTTTTGGTATTCCAATTCTGCCTTATAATACTCTTCTGTAACCAAATCATGTTTGGCACGGTCATCAGTACTCATTCTTATTACAAAAAACAGAATAAACCCAATAAACCCAATAAGAGCCAATACTATTCCTGTTCCCCAATTAATTTTCATGATTTTTTTGTTTATGTCATTGTGATAACCAAAGCAATCTTTTTCATTATAAAGAGATTGCTTCATCCGCTTTAATGGATTCGCAATAACGATTTACTTATAACTTCTAGGCGCCAAAAATCGTACAGTAGTGGTTTCAATTTGTTCTTCTCCACTAAATATCCCAATCTTAAGCTTGTCCTTGTCCCCGGTTAGGGCGGAATTGTTTATTTCAATAAACAATGTGCCTTCTGCCAATTCTTGTGCGGGTACTTCAAAATTTTTATGGGTAACCAATATAATATTTCCATTATGTGACAACAGCTTAAAGCCAACGTCAGAAATATCATCATTGGTTTTGTTTAGAAGTTTATAGGTATACACATTACTGATGATATTGTCTTCCTTATGTTGGTACAACTGACCGGGCAATCTTAATATACTGGCTTCTATGTCGTTCCGCAAAAAGAGCATTCCCACTAAAATTCCTGTTAAGATAAATAGAATGGCGGTGTATCCTTTTAGTCTTGGTGTGAAAGTAAATTTTGCTTTACGCTCAATATTGTCTTCACTGGCATAGCGAATAAGGCCTTTTGGAAGATTCACTTTTTCCATAATGGTATCGCATTCATCAATACAAGCTGTACAGTTAACACATTCCAATTGCGTTCCATTACGGATGTCTATGCCTGTGGGACATACATTTACACATTGAAAGCAGTCAATACAATCTCCAAACCCCAACGTTGTACGGTCTTCATTTTTTCTAAACTTTTTCCTGCCTTTTTCTGACTCTCCCCGTTTATGGTCATAGGCAACAATGATAGATTTGTTGTCCAATAGAACACCTTGGAGCCTACCATAAGGGCAGGCAATGATACATACTTGCTCTCTGAACCATACAAACACAAAGTAGAAGACCCCGGTGAAGATCAATAAGGAGATCAATGTGCTTATATTACTTAATGGCCCACTTGTTATATAGGCTATTAGTTTATCACCACTAATAAAGTAAGCGAGAAAAACATTGGCGATCAAAAAGGAAATGATAAAATAAATAGTCCATTTAAGAGCACGCTTTCTTATTTTTTTTTTGGTCCAAGGTTGTTTGTCCAAGCGTATTTGAGCTCCTCTATCACCATCTATCCAATACTCGATCCTGCGAAAGACCATTTCTAAAAATATGGTCTGTGGACAGATCCAACCACAGAAAACCCGACCAAAAGCAACGGTAAACAAGGTGATAAAAATAACCCCGGCAATCATGGATACCACAAAAAGATGAAAATCCTGAGGCCAAAAGGGAACTCCAAATATATTGAAACGTCGTTCAAGTACATTAAACAGTAAAAACTGGTTCCCGTTAATTTTGATAAAAGGAGCGGACAATAGAAAAATCAACAACGTATAGCTTACCAATTTTCGGTAATCATAGAATTTGCCACTGGGTTTTTTTGGATATACCCAGGCACGTTTTCCTTCTTTGTTGATGGTTCCTATAGTGTCCCTGAAATTATCATCCATTGTTGTACATTCTTCGTTTTTATGTTCATCGATTCTGTAGATAGGGTATAAAACAGGGGCGTTTTAAATGCCATCTTCCCATAGTTCTCCTTCAGGATCTTTTGGATTGGCGGGGGCAGTGCCCTGTAATGTTAAGATAAAACTTGACACTTGTGCCATTTCTACTGGCTTAAGACTTTGTTTCCACGCGATCATACCTTTGCCGTCCCTACCACCTTCAGAAATAGTTTTAAAGATACTTTTGATGTCGCCACCAAGAATCCAATACTTATCTGTAAGGTTGGGGCCAATGCTTCCCCCACCATCTTGCAAATGACATACGGCACAGGTTGTTGTGAAAATAGTTTCACCAGCTTTTAGATCGGCAGCATCGGTCAATACTACCACGGTATTGACATCTACCAAACCTTTGGCAGTTTTTTTATACTCTTCAATGGCAATTTTGGCTTCGGCCACTTCTTGTTCATATTCCATTTTTTGGGTATAGTCATTAAACACATGAAAACGTGCCAAATAGACTACGGCAAAGATGATAGTTGCGTAGAACATATATACCCACCATGGCGGAAGCTCGTTGTCCAGTTCCTTTATGCCATCATAATCATGGTCCAAGATTATTTCAGATTCTTTTTCCATGGGTTTATTGCCCAATATTTTCTTATATAGGTTTTTGCCCCAGGTCCATTCCCATTTTTTGGATTTTGCTGACAGGTAACGTTCCTTGGCTTCTTCAGAAAGGGTTTGGAACATTATGTTTTCTATAGATTTTACGATAAGCTCTATAGCAATCAAAATCATTAATACTAATAATAGAAAAAACTGGGCTATTGGGTATTT
Organism: uncultured Flavobacteriaceae bacterium; assembly: GCA_964398035.1. Lineage (GTDB taxonomy): Bacteria > Bacteroidota > Bacteroidia > Flavobacteriales > Flavobacteriaceae > Saonia. The sequence goes on from CAYNLI010000004.1 coordinate 31,959, forward strand.
AATGACTGCTGGCATGTCTCCAGAGTCTATAAAATATTCCATCAATCCAATAATGATGAAGAAAACAACGGGGATTCTTATCCACCAAAGGTTTGTATTTTTCATAGTTGATTATTTTTTTGGTTGTTATTTTCTAATGGTAGTTCACTAACTTCTTTTATATACTCTTTTTTGGCCGTAAGCACCCACCAAAAAAGAAAGATAAAAAAGCCAAAGAAAATGAGTAATGATATTATGGGGTAGGTTTCTATCCCCTCAATACTTTCCATATGATGTTTTACGAATTTTAGCATGATTTTTTAGTTTTCTGATATTATTCCCCTGTTTTTTTAGTTTTTAATGTCTGTTCCTAAACGCTGTAGGTAAGCAATAAGAGAAACAATTTCTCTATCACGCATTTCTATGAAAGGCTCTCCATTTTCTTGTGCATATTTTTTATCTTCTTCATAGTTTTTTGCAAAGTCAGGATCTGAATATAGATTTTTTTCTATCTCTGTAGCCTGTTCATCCATGGATTGATCGGCATTTGCAATATCTTCCTCAGTATAGGGAACTCCCAATGTAACCATGGTCTCCATTTTAGACTCTATATTGCTACGGTCATGCTCATTGTGAATCATCCATTGATATGCAGGCATTATAGACCCAGATGAGGTGCTTTGTGGATCGTACATATGGCTTAAATGCCAACTGTCCGAGTATTTGCCTCCAATTCTATGTAAATCAGGACCTGTACGTTTACTTCCCCAAAGGAACGGATGGTCATAAACAAACTCTCCAGCCTTGGAATATTCTCCATAACGTTCTACTTCACTACGGAATGGGCGTATCATTTGGGAATGGCACCCAACACAACCTTCTCGAATATATAAATCCCTGCCTTCCAATTCTAAAGGGGTATATGGTTTTACACTGCTGATCGTGGGGATATTGGATTTCACTAAAATGGTGGGAACAATCTGGATAATACCTCCTATTAAAATGACCACGGTTGCTAGAATTGTCAACTGTACAGGTTTGCGCTCTAACCAAACATGGAATGTTTCTCCAGAGGTTCTTTTTTTGGAAACTCTAGCCAATGCAGGAGCTTCAGCAAGATCATCTTCTACATTGCTGCCAACTTGGATTGTTTTGATCATGTTGTACACCATTACCAGCGTACCAATGAGGAACATGGTGCCTCCAACTGCCCTCCAGCCATACATGAACATGATTTGGTGTACGGTCTCTAAAAAATTACCGTAGGCCAATGTGCCATCAGGATTAAATTCTTTCCACATTAATGCTTGCGTAAACCCTGCAACATACATTGGCAGTGCGTAAAGTATAATGCCCAAAGTGCCTATCCAAAAATGAAAATTAGCCAATTTTAGGGAATAAATCTTGGTTTTGAACAATTTTGGTATCAACCAGTAAATCATACCAAAAGTTAAAAAGCCGTTCCAGGCCAGTGCGCCGACATGAACATGTGCAATGATCCAGTCACTGTAGTGTGCAATTGCATTCACATTTTTAAGAGCAAGCAACGGTCCTTCAAAAGTGGCCATGCCATATCCTGTGATAGCGACCACCATAAATTTAAGGGTTGGGTCAACACGAACCTTGTCCCATGCTCCACGAAGGGTCAACAGTCCGTTGATCATACCCCCCCATGACGGTGCAAGTAGCATTACGGAAAATGCCACTCCTAAATTCTGCGCCCATTCTGGCAATGCCGTGTACAATAAATGATGTGGACCGGCCCAGATATATAGGAAGATCAAAGACCAGAAATGCACAATGGACAAGCGATAGGAATAAATGGGTCTGTTCGCTGCTTTGGGAACAAAATAGTACATAAGCCCCAAGAAAGGTGTGGTCAAGAAAAATGCCACCGCATTATGCCCATACCACCATTGTACCAGTGCATCCTGTACCCCTGCATAAACGGAATAACTTTTTAACCAGCTTACCGGTAGTGCCAGACTGTTAAAAATATGGAGTACGGCCACAGTGACAAATGTTGCCACATAGAACCAAATGGCAACATATAAATGCCGTTGTCTTCTTTTGATCATGGTTCCAATCAAGTTCCAACCAAAACCGACCCAGACCAATGCTATGGCAATGTCTATGGGCCATTCCAATTCTGCATATTCTTTGGAAGTAGAATATCCCAAGGGCAAGGTGATTACCGCGGCGACAATAATTGCCTGCCAGCCCCAGAAATTAAAATTACTCAAGAAATCACTGAACATTCTTGCTTTTAGTAAACGCTGGGTAGAATAATATACCCCTGCAAAAATGGCGTTTCCCACGAAAGCAAAAATCATGGCATTGGTGTGCAAGGGTCTTAAACGACCAAAGCTGAGCCACGAAATGCCATCTGTTATGTTTGGGAAAAGGAACATTAAGGCTAGTAGTAATCCTACTATCATTCCAATTACTCCCCAAATCATAGTGGCATAGAGAAACTTTTTTACGATTTTGTTATCGTAATAAAACTGTTGTACTTCCATAATTACAATTGTTTACTTTATTTAGTTGGATTTCTTTTTGTTGATTTGTATTCTTTATTTGGGAGGGTTGTTTTAACAAGTTCATCATCAAACAACATACGTACAGAGGGGGTATAAGTATCATCATATTGCCCGTTTTTAACGGCCAATATAAACGCAATGAAAAAAATGAGGGCAACAACAATACTTATTGCCAACAATACATAAATAACACTCATACCTACCTTAAATTATTGTAACAAAATTATCATGCTCATTTCCAAAAAAAAATGATAAATGTCATGTTTACTCCAATTTTCTCCCTAATATATTTGTAGCAATTGTTGCGAACGCCACAATGCTGATAGAGCTTAATGGCATTAATATTGCAGCAATTACCGGTTGTAAATTCCCACTTATCGCAAAGTACAATCCTATAACGTTGTATAGTAGTGAAAGTACAAAACTTAGTTTAATTATTCCCATTGCTTTTTTTGATGCAATTATATATTGGTTTAAATATACCAATTTTGAAGCATCTAATATACCATCACATGCAGGAGAAAATACATTTATGTTTTCTGATGTGGCAATACCAACATTGCTCTGCACCAATGCTCCCGCATCATTTAAACCATCACCCACCATCATTACATTTCCACCTTTGTTCTGTAAATTTTCTATATAGGTAAGTTTATCTTCGGGTTTTTGATTAAAAAGTAGTGGAGTTCCTTTTGGGAAAATCTGTGTTAATTTACTTTTTTCACCAGTATTGTCTCCTGACAACAATGAAATGGCCATGTTTTTGGACATGGATTTAAAAAGAGAAGAAATTCCTTCCCTGTATTCGTTTTCAAAGAAAAAGCAGCCTCTATATTCATTATTGGCACTTATGTGAACAGTTGTAGCTTCCTTTTCCAAAGTGAGAGATTGTTCTTTGCCAACAAAAGAGGCGGATCCAATTTTAACCTGATTTTTTTCCACAACTCCCTCAATACCTTTGCCCAAATGTTCTTGATATTCATCCAAGGTCAATATATCATTGTCTTTCAATAAATTATAGAGTGAGCGGCTCAAGGGATGATTAGATGCCCTCAATGTGCTTTTTAGCAATGATTCCTCTTCTGGGGTCAATAGAATTCCCTCATAACTTATTTTTTGTTTTATTGATGAGGTAATGGTTCCTGTTTTGTCAAAAACCACTGTATCTATCCTTGCCATGGCCTCAATTGTTTTTGTGTCCTTGAGATAGAATTTTTTTCGGCCAAAAATCCTCAGCATATTTCCCAAAGTAAAAGGTGCCGCCAAGGCAATGGCACAAGGGCAGGCAATAATAAGAACAGAAGTAAAAACATTGAGTGCCTTGCTACTGTCATAAAAAACCCAAAAAAGAGTTGAAACAATGGCAATGGTCAATATGACCACTGTAAAACGCTTGCCTATACTGTCTGTTATTGTTTGGAACGAACTAGACCTGTCTTTTTGAAAGATTTTATTACCCCACAATTTTGTAAGATAACTTTGAGAGACAGATTTTAAGGCATCTATTTCTATGGCGCCAGATAGTTGTTTGCCACCAGCAAATATTTTATCGCCTGTTTTTTTGTGAACAGGTTTGGATTCTCCAGTAACAAAACTATAATCTATGTATGCATTACCAGTGATTAAAATACCATCTACTGGGATAAGCTCTTCATTTCGTATTAGCAGTCGGTCACCTTTCTTTATTTTATGTACAGGGACACTCTCTTCTTTTTTGTCTTTTGTGATTCGTGTAGAGGCAATAGGAAAATAGGATTTATAATCACGCTCAAACGACAAAAAAGAATATGTTTTTTGCTGAAATAACTTTCCTAGAAGAAGAAAAAACACCAGTCCTGTTAGACTATCAAAAAAGCCCGACCCCAAATCAAAAATAATTTCAAAAGTACTTCGTAGAAAAAGCACTAGAATACCCAAAGAAATGGGAACATCTATGTTTAAGATTTTTGAGCGTATTCCTTTATATGCCGATATAAAATAATCTTGACTGGCATAAAAAACCACAGGCAGGGAGAATGTGAACATGATCCATCTAAAAAGCACTTTGTATTGTTCCAGCCAAAACTCACCTGCTCCTTCCTTGTTGGCAGGCAGGTCAAAATATTCTGGAAAAGAGAGAAACATAATATTCCCAAAAGCAAAGCCGGCTATTCCCAATTTATAAATAAGACTACGGTCTGCTTTTCTTTTTTTAGCCCCATAGTCTTCTAAGGCAATATAGGGCTCATACCCAATTCTTGATAACAACAGCACTAAATCCTTTAAGGAGATTGATTGATTTTTATATGTGATCCTAACCGTTTTTTTTGGAAAATCCACATAAGAACTTAAAATATGGGGATTAAGTTTGTTCATGTTTTCTAGCATCCAAATACAAGAACTGCAATGAATATGTGGAATGTATAAGTTTATAATTTGGAGACTTCCGTCATTAAACTCCACTAATTTCTCTACTATTTCATTGTTTTCTAGAAAGTTGTACTTGTCCTCTACTACCTTGGGAGTGGCTCCTGCTGTAGATTGTAATTCATAGTAATAAGAAAGGTCGTTATTAGAAAATATTTCATAGACAGTTTTGCATCCTGCACAACAGAAAGCCTTGTCATCATGTATAATAGGAGATGCACCACAGCTATCCCCACAGTGATAACAGTCTGTATATTCTATATTTTTGCCCATAAAACCAAGTGCAAAGTTTTGCAATAAGATAGAATTAATTTATGATAAATATCAGGTTTTAACCCTACTTTGTTTATTTTTATCCCATGAGCAAATGTGAACAATGTATCGTTCGGCAGCTTAATGCAATGAAGGCTATGGGGAAAGAGGAACTTAAAAAAGTTTCTAGTGCCAAGATGACCAAAATCATTAAAAAAGGCGAGACTATTTTTGATGAGGGAGAGAAATTAAATGGTGTTTTTTGTGTCCGTAATGGCGTTTCCAAATTATCCAAACTTAGTTCAAACGGCAAGGATCAAATTGTAAAACTGGTTGCTAAAGGTGAAGTTTTGGGCCAACGCTCTGTAATTGCCGAAGAGCTTACCAATCTTAGTGCAATAGCTATAGACGATATGGAAGTTTGTTTTATACCCAAAGAAACGGTTATTGATTCTATACGTAGCAACCCAGATTTTGCTGTTGTAATGTTAAAACAATTGGCTCATGATTTAAAAGATGCGGACAATGTTATTGTGAACATGTCTCAGAAAAATGTTAAACAAAGAATTGCGGAAACGTTTTTATATATTAAAAATAGCTTTGGCGAAGATGGTAACGGGTATCTTCTTTTAACCTTATCACGTGAAAACATTGCAAATATTGTTGGTACGGCAACAGAATCAGCTATACGAATTATATCAGGATTTAAAAAAGAAGGTATGATTAAGACCTCTGGCAAAAAAATTGGAATTATAGATGAGAAAAAACTCAAAGAACTATCTGTAGGAGTGTAAAGTAAACAAGATTTATATGGATTTACACAAGCGGTTATGTTGGATCTTAGAAAGTATGACATAAAAGTTTCCACTATAATGCCAGGTTCTGTGGCTACTCACTTTAATGACCATGAACCATCGGATAAAGATGCATGGAAAATTCAACCAGAAGATATTGGAGATTTGGTGTTGGATTTGCTGAGAATGCATCCAAGAACACTGTCCAGTAAAATAGAGGTGAGACCTAGTAGACCAGATTTAAAATAATTACACTTCTTTTTCGGTAAAGGGCATTTCAGGGTCAAGAATCTCTAAAATCATCTTTTTTAAGTGTTGTTGAAAAGTAGTTAGCGTTTCTGGGCTTATTAAGTTGTCCTCAGCTTTAAAAGAAAGAAACCCACTTTTAAGATTTTTAAATGAATAAATGCCAGCTTCTATCGGTGTCTTGGAATTGTACATTAAGGCATAACATAGTAATTGAAAAGCTTTGCTTTTGTCGTATGTGGTGGTAAGGTTATCCCAATCTGTAACCTTTACATTTTTTGCTTCCACTTTGCCCGTTTTGTAATCTATTATTCTTAAAACACCGTCTTTCTCATCAATTCGATCCAATTTACCCCTTAGTTTTACAGGGAAGTCAAGCTCAGGAAACGTTAGTTGAATTTCTAATTTCTCTTCTAACCCCAATATTTTAATTTGATGTTTTTCCACTTCATTTATTTCCATATTGATGAAATTTTCAACATATTTCAGGGCTACATTATAAGCAATTAAGTTTTTACCTTTTGTAATATCACCATCTGGGTAGCTTTTTGTAAAATGAACGGTTACAATTTGTGGAATGGATGGTTTAAGGGCATTCAGTTTTTCTTTGGTAAGATAAGCACCAATAAAAGGTGTGTAGAGTTCTTCTAAAGTATCATGTATAATGGTGCCAAACGTATTTGTGGCCACGTTTTCCTCTACTTCTAGCACATCATTTATTTTCAATATGCTTTGTTTATAAAAATCTATGGGGTTTCTTATGTAATTGGATAGGGATGAGGGGGAAAACCCTTTGTTTGCCAATTTTTTTATTTCTTGGATTAAGCTTTCATTTTTTGAAACCTGCTCCAAGTCTTTTATAACAGGTTGTATTTTTGGCGATGCTATGATTTGCGTAATGTCCTGTATTTTGTTTTCATCAGTCAACAATTGTGTAATGAGCCTACTTTTTTCTCCACCTTCAAGGACATCGGGTTCTGTGTTATAGATGATATAAATATTTTTTGCCCTATGTAATAACCTATAAAAATGATAGGTATAGACCGCATCTTTTTCTTTGTAAGTGGGCAGGCCATATTCTTTTTTAACATCAAAAGGAATAAAGGAATTGTTTGATTTTCCTGAAGGTAGAATTCCTTCATTGACAGAAGTAATGATTACTGTTTCAAAATCTAAGTTCCTACTTTCTAGCATTCCCATGATTTGTAAACCTTTTAACGGCTCACCTTGAAAATCCAATGTTTCTGATGCGATAAGTTCTTTGTACAACCCATAAAGTGTTTTTAAGTCACTAATAAAAGGGTATGTTTTAACAAGTTCATCCAATTGATTGAACAACCTATAGAAACGATATAAATACTCCAGTCCCAATGAATTCTCATTTTTAATAAAGACAGATTTTATGCCCTCAATGAGAAGCAGACATTTTTTAATAAATTCTTTTGTTGATGATGGGTTATCAAAAAACACCAGTGATATTGGCGTAGAAAGCTCTTTTGTTATGGTTTTTATTTTTTTAAGGCTTATGTAGACCCAATTTCTATTATTTATTTCTTCACTTATTTTTGAAGACCCGTTCACATTTCCATTGGACAGCATAATTTGAATATACGGGTGGGAGAGTATATCCAAAATGTCTTTAAAATACCAACCTCTTTGATTGTTGTTGATATATTGCTCAAATAACTGGGAAAAAAGACTTGCCACAGGGGTTTTGTAAAGAGGGTAGCCCATTGTAATATTAATGCCCTCTATTTCTTGTGGAATGGAATTCATTAAAGGGTTCAGTAAATTTTCATCTCCAAGAACTATGGCTGTGTTTTTTATAGAACTTGAATCTTTCTCTTTTATATCTTGCAGAAGTTTACCTACATATTTTGCTTGTGAAACACTCTTGGGAACTCCAATTATATTGATGTTTTTTTTAGACAAGTAGTTTTCACTCAATCCTTTTAGGGAATGATTTTTAAAGTAAGACCATGTTTTTTTATGCTGCCTAATAAAATATCCTGCATCATGTATTTGGTCATCCAAAAAATAAGAATCTGTGTCCCAATAAATATCACCGTTTCCATTTTCCAATATTTCCTGAATAATAAATTCTTCAGCTTTGTTCAGGGCATTAAAACCTATAAAAATATGTATTTGTTGATTAGTGTTCAAATAGGTTTTTAAATTGTTACATGCTTGCCTGTAGACCAATCCTTGATGCCCAATTCCTTTGTCTAGGAGAGTTTTGTTGAAATGGATATATAATTGTTCTAGATTATTCCAAAAAAGGATATAATCTTTCATCATTTTAGTTTTATTCCAATAATCAAGCTCCTTTATGGCAGATAAGTAAGGGAATATTTTTGTGGAGCTTACTAGGTATCTATCTATTTCATTAAAATCTTGTAAGATGGTCTGCCCCCATTTTGAGAAAGTATAGAAGTCATCTTTTTCTCCTTTATAGGTTTTTAAATAACTATTGTATAGTTCAAAGAGTTGTTGTGTGTTAGAGGCATAAGAGATGCCAGCTATTTCTTCCACAAAATTTTCAATGGAATAAATGCTTGGAGAGAAAATGGTTTTTTTGGCGACATTGGCCAAGTTGTTTTTTAGGAAAGTACCAGCACGTTTGCTAGGCAGTACAAAAACAAGATTGTCAAAGCTTTTGTATTTTGCCCATACTTCATTTATTACTTCTTCTAAAAAACTTTGCATGTGTAAAAATAAAAAAAGCTCCGCATTTGCGGAGCTTTTAATTTTATAAAAAGAGTTTGTTACTTGATTATTTTACCAAGTTGATTTCTACTCTTCTGTTTTCTTTTCTACCAGCTCTAGTATTGTTAGTAGCTATAGGCTTGTCTTCACCATATCCAATAGCAGTTAATCTAGCAGCACCAATACCTTTATCAATTAAGAAATCTCTAACAGAGTTAGCTCTTGAATCAGATAATTTTTGGTTTAAAGAACCACTACCAACACTATCAGTGTGTCCTTCAACAGTAAACTTAGCATTAGGATACTCATTCAATATTTGAATGATATCAACCATTACTGCAGTAGATGCAGCTTTAATAGAAGACTTACCAGTATCAAACAAGATAGTTCTAGCATAGTCATTTAATTTTTTCTGAACTTCTTCAGTAACTTCTGGACAACCATTGTTAGCAACAGTACCAGCTATTTCTGGACAAGCATCATCTTTATCCAATACACCGTCACCATCAGCATCAGACCAAGGACATCCTTTGTTTGCAGCTGGACCAGCTTCACTAGGACAAGCATCATCTTTATCAGCAACACCGTCACCATCAGCATCTGGACAACCAGCTAAAGCAGCTAAACCAGCTTCATTAGGACAAGCATCATCTTTATCAGCAACACCATCACCGTCAGCATCTGGACAACCGTTCATTTCTTTAGAACCTGCAGCATTAGGACAAGCATCTTTGCTGTCTTCTATACCATCGCCATCAGCATCTGGACAACCGTTGAAAGCTTCTAGACCAGCTACTTCTGGACAAGCATCATCTTTGTCATATATACCATCACCATCTGTGTCAGTACCACCAAATTTGATAGAAAGACCAACTAAGTGTTGCATATGAGGAGCTAAATAATCTTCAAAAGCATGCTTGTATTGAGTTTGAACAGTAAGACCAATGTTATCAGAAAACCAGTAGTTTAAACCTAAACCACCATTTACTGTACCAGCACCAACTTCATCTATCCAAGTATAACCACCACCAATTTCAATAAATGGCTGTAATTTTGCTTCTTTAATAAGGTTGTACTTAATTGTACCATCTAAAGCATAGTATGATAAACCTTCTACCTCTGCATCACCCCATTTATCAATTTTGTTTAAAGAACCTCTAGCACCAACGGAGAAACCATCACCTACAGATTTAGATACTGCTACATAAGATATTGATGGTAAAATGTTCCAGTGGTCAGTTGCATTGAAATACTCATTTCCAAAAGAACTAACATCACCAGTAGGATATACGTCTATCGCATTTACCCCAAAGCTAACTTGCCAAGGATTGTTTTCGTCTTGCGCTTGTACGTTGTTTAAACCTACAACAAGTAGAACAACAACCAATAATTTGCTAAGATGTTTCATGTTTAAAAATTTTAAGTTTTAAGTGTTTATTAGCTGCAAATGTAAGTTGTTAAATATTATTAACAAAATCAATCCCCTGTTTTTTTAACGCACTTCATGCTATAAAAGGCGCCTTTAAACGATTTTCAACACTTTTTTTTATCTATAAAAGAGAATTACAGCATGATTTACGTAAGTAATGTCATATAAAATATACAATTATGACCATGTATTCTCAATTCAGAAATAGCAGAAAACAGTTAAATAAACTCTGGAAGTATAGTATCATCATTTATATAAACTATGATTTTATGTTCAATATCATATCCCATAAGTTCTAATGCGTCTGCATAATTATAGAGTTGTTGTTTGTAGCTGGGGTTCTTTAACCCTGTTTTATAATCTATAATTGTTGCCTTCTTGTCCGCAAGAACAATCCTGTCTGGTCGTAGTATTTGGCCATGCTTTGTTATAATATCATTTTCATTTCTTACTTCAACCACATTTTTATAATATTTATGTAGAAGAGGGTGACGAATAATTTGGAGTACTTTCTTTTTTAATGAAATCACATCATTTTCTACAATATCACCATTTCTTACTAAAGCGTCAAAAGCATTTTCTACATCGGTCTCTGTTTTTATAAGAGCCATTATATGGTGAATTATATTACCTTTTGATAGCGCAACTTCCCTTTCTGTTCCCCATAAGACACCAGATTTAGCAAGAATGTTAAAACTAGATCGTTCTTTATAAGAATATTGATATAAAATGTTTTGTTCTTTACTTTCTGATTTTTGCTCATCCAAAGCATCTTTCAATGTCCCAAAGGGATAAATGTTGATGTCAGCTTGCCAGACTCCTTTTTGTTTTAGATAATCTATAAAAAGACCAGAATAATATTCAGTGTTATGCTCTCCCTTTGTGTTTAAATCTTTTTTTGTAATAATGAAAAGTCCTTTTACAGCTCTTGTCATTGCTACATAAAGAACATTAAAAGCATCTAGTTCTAACTTAGATTGTTCTTCTAGATAGATTTCTTTTGAGATTGCATTGTAGTTTTCCATCTCTTGTTTTTTGTTCAACAAGACATCTTTGAATCCATTTACAGCTCCTTTTTCTATAGGCACCCAGAGTTTTTTATCTTTATCTCTACATATGTGCGAATTTGCAAAAGGAAAAATAACGAAAGGAAACTCTAGTCCTTTAGCTTTATGAATACTCATTATTTGCACTGCATTGCTGTTTTCGGGAGCAGGCACACTCAATCTTTCACCCTTCTTTTCCCAATAGGATAGAAATGTATGCATACCTGTCCCAATTTTTTGCTCAATTTCAAGGACAATATCCAATAAGTAAGTAATATGTGCATTAGAACCATTAATTAAAGAAAATTGTTTTATGGCATATTCCAAACCGTCATAAACAGATGCTTGTTGCATACGTTCTAGGTCTAAACTGTAAGATTGTTGTAAAAAAGCTTCTATTTGGTTTAAATGTTGGTGTATAAAGTTATGCCTGCTATTGTTTTCTATGGATAAATAATACAATAGGCTATATCTAGTATCTAGATTTTCTGGATTTACACAATACCGTATAAGATTGATCAGGAACTTTACTTCTTCACTGCTTATCAATAAGAGAGAATCAGTAGATATTACAGGAATTTCATTTTGAATAAGATAATTTGCTAGCAAAATCCCTTTTTTGTTTTCCCTTACTAGGATACAGATATCCTTATGTGCGTATTTTTTTTCAAGAATGGCATTAATGGTCTGTAAAACTTCAAGGCAGTACAGGTCATTTTCATTCTCCTCATTTTCATTCTCAAGAAAAGTCAATTGAACATACCCGTTTTTCTTGGAATTTGTTCCTTGTTTGTTTCCATCAAAAAATAAAGAACTAAAAATTGGATTGTTCAAAAAAGGAGAAGTATGGGTAAAAAAATCATTGTTAAAGGATACTATTTCTTCATAACTTCTATAATTAACAGGAAGATTTTGGGTATGCGGTTCAACAACAAATGGGTTTTTCTTTTTGCTGATGAGGTTTAAAAACTGTTCTGCCTTACCACCGCGCCAACGATAAATGGCTTGTTTGGCATCCCCTACCAAAAACAAAGAGCCTTTTTCTCCTTTTAGATTTTCACCCTCTAAAGCATTTCCTATTAATGGAATTAAATTCTCCCATTGCATTTGGGAGGTGTCCTGGAATTCATCAATAAAATAATGTTTATATTTTTCTCCCAACCGTTCATAAATAAAAGGAGCTGGTTGATTTTTTATTTCTTTGGAAATAATAGTGTTGAAGGCAGATATATGGATTTGATTTTTTTCATCCTCAATTCCCTTTACTTCTTTATTAATGGCATTTAGAACTGTTAAGGGAACAATATTGTTATAGGCATTTTTTAAAAAGGCCAATTCCCCATTAACTTTTTTAATTTTTAAGTAAGCTTCCAATAGTTGAGGAAGTAATTGATCAATTACACTTTTCTTTCCAGAATCTAAGGTTTTGTTATAGATGTTTCCTTCCAGTAAGTTTTTTTCTAGTTTGTTATTGTAGAGTTTATTGTGCTCAAATATGTTTGTTGTTATTTTAATGAAATGATTTGGGAGTGTCTTTCTAGAAAAATCATTGATTTCCAATCCATTCTCTTCAATAAGCTGCAATGTCGCTTTTGCAGTTTTTATAATGGCTTGCTGAATTTCTTTTATTTTAAGTTTGATGGTTTTTTGCAATCCCAAAAAATCATCAATGCTTTTATCTTTTAGAGCGTCAAGATGGGTTGCATGGGTTTCGTCAAATAACAACTTCCCTATTTTGTTCAAATCAAAAGAGACATCCCAACTTTTGTCATCATCAATTTTTTCCAATGTAAAATCAATCAAGACTTGGGTAAGTTCTTTATCTGTGCCAGCTTTGCTGATTAATTTATCCACAGCCTCGCCCAACAACAGATCGATGTCCAATACCACTTCAAAATTTTGTGGAAGTTTTAGGTCTTTTGCAAAGGTCCGGATCAGCCTATGGGTAAATTTGTCTATGGTAGAAATATCAAAAAAGGCATAATTGTGGAGTATTTCTTTTAATACTTTTTTAGATTTTTTCTTTAAGTCATGGGGCTCAATCTTTAAGTCGCGTACTAAATCATTGAACAAGGAAGGTGTGTTTTCAAAATCTGGAATTTTACTAAACTCAAAAAGGCTATCAAGAATTCTATGTTTCATTTCATTTACCGCCTTATTGGTAAATGTAATGGCTAAAATATATTGATATGCCCAATTTTTTTTTGAGGAAAGAACAATTTTAAGATATTCCTTAACAAGTGTGTAGGTCTTACCGGAACCGGCTGAAGCATTATAGATTTTATACGAAACTTCTTGCACCTTATTTTATTTGCAAAATAAGCAATCTTAGATAGTTCTTGATAAATAATGAATTGAATTTGCGCATAAAACCTTAATTTTGATAATACAGTATTAATTAATCTAAAACACAATATTATGTCTTTTGAATTACCTAAACTACCATATGCATATGATGCATTGGAACCACATATTGATGCCAGAACTATGGAGATTCATCACTCTAAACACCATAATGGGTATACTACAAAATTAAATGGAGCTATAGAAGGAACAGATTTGGAGAATAAGTCCATAGACGATATAATGACCTCTATGGATTTGTCTAATGGAGCTGTTCGTAATAATGGTGGCGGATTTTATAACCATTCTTTATTTTGGGAGATAATGTCACCTAATGGAGGAGGAGCACCTTCTGGAGAACTGGCAGATGCAATAAACAGTGCATTTGGTTCTTATGAGGGCTTTAAAGAGGCTTTTTCTAATGCGGCAGCAACTAGATTTGGCTCTGGGTGGGCTTGGTTATGTGTCCATAAAGGAGGTAGGGTTGAGATTTGCTCTACACCCAACCAAGATAATCCACTTATGCCAGAGATTGGATGTGGTGGTTTTCCAATTTTAGGATTGGATGTATGGGAACATGCATACTATTTAAATTACCAAAACAGAAGACCTGATTATATCAGCGCATTTTTTAATGTAATAAACTGGGATAAGGTTGCAGCGTTATATGCATCTAATAAATAGATATTAAAAAACTAGCTTTAAGAGTGTTGCATCCTAAATGGTTAAAAACCACCTTCTTGATAGAAGGTGGTTTTTTTATACTGTTTTGGATATAATAGAAAAGGGTGGAGAAGTCTCCACCCTTTTCGTCCCAAATCTTACCATAAACTTAACCTACTTATGCTATGGCACGACTAAATTACTGGTATTGTGAGAAATAACAAAGAATTTTTATGCTTTTTTAATTTTTCATCAATGACAATTGATAAAATATAAGCTGTAAATTGAAGAAGAAACCTTATTAAGATTTGATTTTCAGCAATAAAAAAGGCGGACGTTAGTCCACCTTTTTTCCCCAAATCTTACCATGAACTTAACCTACTTATGCTATGGTTCCACAAATATATAGCGGGTCTTAAAATATTTAAAAGTTTTTGGATGAATACCCTTATAATTGGTTGAAATACCGATTGCCAATAATTGCATTATAAAAGACAAAGAAAAGACCTACAGAAAAAATAACGATAAATAAAAAAGGCGGACGTTAGTCCACCTTTTTTGCCCCAAATCTTACCATGAACTTAACCTACTTATGCTATGGCAAAACTAAAGTAGTTGAGCTTAGCGCTTACATGACTAAAAGCTCGATAAAATACATGAATTACCGATGGAATGCACATTTTAGCGTATTTCATCGATCAAAGTCAGTAAGCTCTTACGTTTTTTCCTTCATAGAAGTTAATAAAAGCTCTATTGACTACTTTATTGCCTCCAGGAGTTGGGTATTCTCCTGTAAAGTACCAGTCTCCTAAATTTTTTGGACATGCTAAATGAAGGTTTTCAATGGTCTGATATATAATTTCTACTTCTGCATTAATATCTTTGGGGCTTAATAACACACCAGTTTTCTGTGATATTTGGTCAGCTGTAAATGGGGAATAGAATTCTTTTATATAATTTACCACATCCTTGTCCTTAGAGTTAACTTGTGCTATACATTTTTTATAAATGTCATCTACAATATGCATGGTATTTGCATCTACGTGTAATGCCAATGCAGCCTTAAAGGCAATAAAATCCTCTAATTTAGCCATATCTATACCGTAACAATCTGGATAACGTATTTGAGGAGCAGAAGAAACTACAATAATTTTCTTGGGAGACAACCTATCTAATATCTTTAAAATGCTTTTCTTAAGTGTGGTTCCACGAACAATACTATCATCAATAATAACAAGGTTGTCATTCTCTTTTACTGAACCATAAGAAATGTCATATATATGAGCCACCAAATCATCCCTACTACTATCTTGAGTAATAAAGGTTCTAAGTTTGGCATCCTTAATAGCTACTTTTTCTATTCTAGGGCGTACATCCAAAATTTTATGTAACTCATCTCGGGTTATGTTAGAACCAATGGATAAGATTTGTTCTTCTTTTTTCTTGTTCAAATAATTTTGAGCTTCTTTTACCATGCCAAAGAAAGAAGTTTCAGCAGTATTTGGAATATAGGAAAAAACAGTGTTTTTTAAATCACTGTTGATAGATGTAAGGATTTGCGGAAAAATCAATTCTCCAAGTTTTTTTCTTTCCTGATAGATTTCTTTATCACTACCTCTAGAAAAATAGATGCGTTCAAAAGAACAAGCTTTACGCTCGGTTGGAGGCAATATTTCTTTAATATAAAAATTAGCGTTCTTTTTTACAACTATGGCATGTCCTGGGTCAAGTTCTTTGACATCTTCAAACTTTACATTGAAAACTGTTTGTATTGCTGGTCTTTCTGATGCAACCACCACCACTTCATCATCGTGGTAATAATAAGCAGGTCTTATTCCTGCAGGGTCGCGTAATACAAATGCATCACCATGTCCCAATATTCCTGCCATTGTATATCCGCCATCCCAGTTTTTGGAAGCTTTCTTTAAGATTTTGGAAAGCTTTAATCTTTCTTCAATTAAGGGGGAAGCGTCTTTTTTATTAACGCCTTCTTTTTTAATTTCTTTGTATAATTTGGCAACGGCATCATCTAAAAAATGACCTATTTTCTCCATTACCGTTACGGTATCTGCCATTTCTTTGGGGTGTTGCCCCAATTGAATAAGGTTGTCAAAGAGTTCACTGACATTGGTCATGTTAAAATTCCCGGCCACAATAAGGTTACGGTGCATCCAGTTGTTCTGCCTAAGAAAGGGATGTACACTTTCTATGCTGTTTTTACCAAAAGTGCCATAACGGACGTGACCCAATAAAACCTCACCAAGATATGGGATGTTCTTTTTTTGAAGCGCTATGTTGTTTTCGTACTCAGGATGTTCTGTGAAAGCATTGTTTATTCTATTGTTTATCTGTGCAAAAATATCCTGAATGGGTTGTTGGGCTATAGAACGAACCCTGCTCATATATCTTTCACCAGCTTTCATGTCTAATTTAATGCTGGCAAACCCTGCACCATCTTGACCACGATTGTGCTGTTTTTCCATCATCAAATACATTTTGTTTACACCATAAAAAGCAGTCCCATACTTTTTTTGATAGTACTCTAGAGGTTTTAATAATCTTATAAAGGAAATTCCACACTCGTGCTTAATGGCATCACTCATTACTTGTACAAATTAAAAAAGCCCTGAGTTTTCAGGGCATACGTTATTCTATTTCAATATCAAACTGTGTCAATTGCTTAAATTGAAGCAGTCTTTGTTTTATCTCCTTTGAGTCTAAATTCTCCAAGCGTTCTGTGCCAAAACGTTCTACACAAAATGAAGCTAGATTAGAACCGTGTATTATAGCATTCTTTAGGTTATTAAAAGAAATGTTCTTGGTCTCAGCCAAATGCCCAACAAAACCACCAGCAAATGTGTCACCGGCACCAGTTGGGTCAAAAACTTCTTCTAAAGGAAGGGCTGGTGCAAAGAAAACATTCTCCTCATGGAACAATAGTGCTCCATGTTCACCTTTTTTAATGATCACATATTTGGGACCCATTTTTTGAATCTCTGCAGCAGCCTTTACTAACGAGTATTCATTGGTCAATTGTCTGGCCTCTTCATCGTTGATGGTAATGACATCTATATGTTTTATGACATGTAACAATTCTTTCAAAGCATTGTCCATCCAATAGTTCATGGTATCAAGAACAATCAACTTAGGTCTAACGTTCATTTGCTCTATAACGCTCATTTGAGTGCTGGGATGTAAATTTCCCAACATGACCACATCGGCATCTTTATAATCATTGGGAACAATAGGATTAAAATCTGCAAGAACATTTAGCTCTGTTGCCAATGTATCTCTTGAGTTTAAATCATTATGGTATTTACCGCTCCAAAAGAAGGTTTTTCCTCCTTTAACAATTTCTAGTGAGGAAATATCTATGTTTTTACTGATGAGCAAATCCAAATATTCTTGAGGAAAATCGTCTCCCACAACAGATACTATGGCAGAGTCTACATTAAACTGGGAAGCAGCAAGACCAATAAATGTTGCAGCACCGCCTAGAATTTTATCTGTTTTTCCAAAAGGAGTTTCAATGGCATCAAAGGCTACAGTGCCCACAATTACAAGTTTGCCCATTAAATGATAATTTTGGTGCAAATATACGTCATAGAAAAGGCAATATTCAAATTCGAAAAGGTATTTATTTCCGACCAAAGTCGGCAGGGATTTCTCCCCAAGCTTTAGTTTCCCATTTTACAATTGTTGTTTTATAAGAATTAGACCCTAACCAATCAATTGCTCGGCGTACCAACTCAAAAACAACTTTGTTCTTTGGGCTTTCTTTTAATTTGGTATTACAGTTTTTTTTACGAATCCAGCTCATGGCAGTTCTAGAATCCGTATAAAGAACCCTATCGCTATTCTGTTTTTTTAAAAAAGCCAATCCGTGAACCAAAGCCAAAAATTCGCCAATGTTGTTAGTGCCTTGTTCAAAAGGCCCTTGTTTAAAAAGCTCTTTGCCTGTTTTGGTATCCACGCCTCTATATTCCATAATCCCTGGATTTCCACTAGATGCAGCATCGACAGAAATAGAATTATAATTTGGTTTCCCTATTCTTAGAAGGTCTTCTTTAGAAAGGGCAGGTTTAGAAGTTTTTTCCCCCTTATAATCATCATACTTACCATTATACGCCTTTTGGGCTTCAATAAAAGACATGAAAGATTTGTATTGGGCGCCTTTGTAGCCAGTAATTGCCGTTTTGCAATCCTTCCATTTGGAATATACCCCAGGTTTATTTCCTTTCCAAACAGTATAGAATTTTTCTTTTTTAGACATTAGGAATCTTTCAGTAATTGCTCAATAATTTTTGGAAAATGCTCATATTCTAATTTATGAACCTTTTTAGCAATAATTTCTGGACTGTCTTTGGGGTCTATTTTTGTTTTGGCCTGATGAATTATTGCGCCTTCATCATAATTTTCATTCACAAAATGTATGGTAATTCCTGTTTCTTGCTCTCTATTTTCTTTAACAGCCTCATGAACGCTCATGCCATACATTCCTTTTCCTCCATATTTTGGTAAGAGGGCGGGATGAATATTTATTATTTTTTTTGGAAAATTTTCTACTATAGCATCGGGGATTTTCCAAAGAAATCCAGCAAGGATGATTAAGTCTGGGTTAAGAGATTTGAGAATGTCAAGTACACAGTCTGTTTTGTAAAAAGCAGTTTTATTGAAGCACAAAGAGCTTATATTCAACTTATTACATCTATCTAAAACTTTGGCATCCCTTTTGTTAGTAAGAACAGTGGTGACGGTAACGTTGGTATTACCTTGAAAGTAATGTACTATGTTTTCAACATTAGAACCAGAACCAGAAGCAAAAAGAACAATACGTTTCATGCAGTTTAACAGCGTTATCTTAGAAGAAATTTTGGACTAAATTAATACTCTTTTAGGATTAATTTTATTAAAATTCAATACATTTTATCGACAAATAGTGTTATTAATCCAAAGTTTTTTATTTTTGCCAACGATTTAATTTTTTAAAACAAATAATATTATGTCAGACATTGCATCAAGAGTTAAAGCTATAATCGTAGACAAGTTGGGAGTTGATGAGAACGAAGTTGTCACAGAAGCTAGCTTTACTAACGACCTAGGAGCAGATTCATTGGATACTGTTGAGTTGATTATGGAGTTCGAAAAAGAATTTGATATTCAGATTCCAGACGATCAAGCAGAGAATATTGCTACTGTAGGCCAAGCTATAAACTATATAGAAGAAGCAAAGTAATTTTATGATATCTTGATAAGATTATAAATTATCCATGCGGTAACAATGCTGCATGGATAATTTTTTTTAATTTCACTTGACTTAGGTTTTAAATAAAATTAACCTCTATGCAGTTAAAACGAGTTGTGGTTACAGGGTTGGGTGCTTTAACGCCCATTGGTAACACATTAGATGAGTATTGGGAAGCATTAAAGAATGGAAAAAGCGGATGTGCGCCAATAACGTACTTTGACAATGAAAAATTCAAGACTAAGTTTGCTTGTGAACTAAAGAATTTTGACCCCTTAGATTTTTTTGATAGGAAGGAAGCCCGTAAACTGGATAGGTTTGCGCAGTACGCCCTAGTTTCGGCAGGTGAGGCTATTCTGGATTCTAAAATGGATTTGGATAAAATAGATAAATTTCGTGTCGGGGTAATATGGGGTGCAGGTATTGGTGGTTTGGAAACATTTCAAAATGAGGTGCTCAATTTTGCAGCAGGAGATGGTACGCCTAGATTTAACCCTTTCTTTATCCCTAAAATGATTGCTGATATTGCTCCAGGAAACATATCTATAAAATATGGTTTTATGGGGCCTAATTATACTACAGTATCTGCTTGTGCCTCATCGGCAAATGCTATGATAGATGCTTTGAACTATATTCGTTTAGGTCATTGTAACATTATAGTCACTGGTGGTAGTGAAGCAGCAGTTACCATTGCAGGCATGGGAGGTTTTAATGCCATGCATGCACTATCTACCAGAAATGAAAGCCCAGAAACTGCATCTAGACCTTTTGATGCTACTAGGGATGGTTTTGTTCTAGGTGAAGGTTCTGGAGCATTAATATTAGAAGAATATGAGCATGCCAAAGCAAGGGGTGCAAAAATATATGCAGAAGTTGTAGGAGGAGGAATGTCTAGTGATGCTTACCATATGACCGCTCCCCATCCAGACGGGATAGGTGTAGTAAGAGTTATGGAAAATTGTTTGCGTGATGCGGGATTAAAACCTGAAGACGTAGATGCCATAAATACACACGGAACATCCACACCTTTGGGTGATGTTGCGGAGTTAAAAGCCATTACAAAGATTTTTGGCGATCACGCTCCCAACATAAATATAAATTCAACAAAATCCATGACAGGGCATTTATTGGGTGCTGCGGGAGCTATTGAGGCTATTTCATCAATACTTTCTATGAAATATGGTATTGTGCCACCCACGATCAACCATACTACGGTTGATGAAAACATAAACCCAAAACTGAACCTTACGCTAAATAAGGCTCAAAAAAGAGAAGTTAACGTTGCCATGAGCAACACCTTTGGGTTTGGTGGTCATAATGCATGTGTATTGTTTAAGAAAATCAGCTAAATTTAAATATGAATTTTCCACCAAAAATATTTAATTCCCATTCTAAAGAGGATGGGGATTTTTTTTTGGGGGTAACAGCTATTTTAGGATTTAAGCCCAAAGACCTTGATTTGTTTAAAAAAGCTTTCCTGCACAGGTCTATTAATAGAAAAGATGAGGAAGGCAACCCTATGAACTATGAGCGGTTGGAGTTTTTAGGGGATTCTATGTTGGGGACAATTATTTCAAAATATTTATATAGCGAGGTTCCTGGGGGAGATGAAGGGTATCTGACAAAAATGCGCTCCAAAATAGTGAGCAGGGAACATTTAAATGAGCTGGGAAAGGATTTAAAGCTTATTGACTATGTGGAGAGTAGAATACCAAAATCCCATTTTGGGAATAATATTCACGGCAATGTTTTTGAAGCTTTAGTGGGTGCAATCTATTTGGACAGGGGATATAAATACTGTGAAAAATTTATCAACAAACGTATTATTGAGCCCTATGTGGACATTGAACAGTTAGAAGGAAAAGTAATAAGTTACAAGAGCCTTGTGATAGAATGGTGTCAAAAAAAGAAAAAAGATTTTAATTACAATGTATATGAAGATACAGGTAATGATACCGTAAAACATTTTGCCGTAAAGCTTACCATAGAAGAGCAAGTTGTTGCCAAGGCTAGAGCCACTTCAAAAAAGAAGGCAGAAGAAAGAGCATCCAAAAGAGCATATTATGCTTTGCAAGACCAAATAGATAAATCTTAGATGATTTTTAATAAAACAGGGTTAAAACAACACACTAAACATGTCGTTAGGCTAGGCAGGTTGGGGGATTAGTTATATCTTTGCGTCTTCTAAAATAGGGTATGGCTACAGTGCATAAAATATCTGGAGATTTCTACGAAGACTCTTTTGCTTTGATAGCCCTGCACAGTAGTATGGAAGATTATGCTATGGCATATGCCATTAATTTATCGTTAAATTTTAATTTTAGAAGGGCAAAAGAAGATTTGGACATATCTAAAAATATATCTTTTCCTATTTTTGAATGGAAGGATGAAGAGAATGACAGATACTATACTTTAATTGGGAACAGTAGCAGTAAAGAAGAAAGCCAAGATCAAAATGGGCTTTTTAAATTTGAACCTTCTTTCACCAAATATCATTTGATCCCAGAATACAAAGAAGTGGATTATTTGTTAAAAATAGAACAGGATGATGTAGATGTTGAGGAGGGAATAATAGAATCAATCTTATCAATCCCAAGAATAATTACAGCTTATATACTTGATACTGAGAACTTAAAATCAAAAAATAATTTAATATTTTAATAAATGCCAACCAATAAAAAGACTAAAATAGTAGCAACCTTAGGCCCAGCAACTAGCAAAAAGGAAGTGTTGCGAGATATGATCAATGCGGGAGTGGATGTCTTTAGAATCAACTTTTCCCATGCAGATTATACTGATGTAGAGGAACGTGTAAAAATGATTCGTGAATTAAGCGAAGAGATGGGAGTAAACATTTCTATACTTGGTGACCTTCAAGGACCCAAACTAAGAGTTGGTGTAATGGCAGGTGAAGTTGTTGTTGCTCCTGGCGATGAAATTACATTTGTTACTGGCGAACCTTTTGAGGGGAATGCGGAAAGAGTATATATGAATTATGCTTCTTTCCCCCAAGATGTAAAAGCTGGAGAAAACATCTTGTTGGACGATGGAAAACTTATGTTTGAAGTTGTTTCTACCAATGGAAAAAATGAGGTGAAAACCAAAGTAATTCAAGGAGGACCATTAAAATCTAAGAAAGGGGTTAATTTACCCAACACTAATATTTCTTTACCAGCTCTTACAGAAAAGGATATAAAGGATGCCATTTTTGCCGTATCCATGAAAGTGGATTGGATAGCCTTATCTTTTGTTCGTTTTAGTCAAGATTTAATTGATCTGCAAAACTTGATAAAGGAACATACAGAGCATAAAATTCCTATCATTGCCAAAATTGAAAAGCCAGAGGCAGTAGAAAATATAGATAAGATAGTTGCGTATTGTGACGGACTTATGGTTGCTAGGGGAGACCTTGGTGTTGAAATTCCAGCACAAGAGGTACCGTTGATTCAAAAGCAATTGGTATTAAAAGCCAAGAAGGCAAGAATCCCAGTTATCATAGCCACACAAATGATGGAAACTATGATTACTAGCCTTACCCCAACTAGGGCAGAGGTAAATGATGTTGCCAATTCTGTAATGGATGGAGCAGATGCGGTAATGCTGTCTGGTGAAACTTCAGTAGGGAATTATCCAGTACAAGTAATAGAAAAAATGGCAAGTATTTTACGTAGTGTAGAAGAGTCAGATTTAATTAAGGTACCTCACGATCCACCACATATCCGTACAAAAAGATACATTACAAAATCAGTTTGTTACCATGCGGCCAATATGGCAAATGAAATTGGGGCAAAAGCTATTTCTACTTTAACTAATAGTGGATATACCGCTTTTCAAATTTCTGCTTGGCGTCCAAGTGCACATATTTTGGTTTTTACATCAAACAAAAGAATTTTAAGCCAATTAAATCTTCTTTGGGGTGTTAAGGCCTATTATTATAACAAGGATGTTTCTACAGATGAGACTATAGAAGATGTAAATAAGATTGCGTGCCAAAAAGGCTTTTTAGAAGAAGGCGATATGTTGATCAGTCTTGCAGCTATGCCAATGAAAGATAAGGGTATGGTAAATACACTTAGAGTAACTGAAATTGATAGTTGTAATTTCTAATATGTAGATTATAAATCAAATTTTAATTGAACAGTAACAGCCTCTTTTTGGGGCTGTTTCTCTTTTTTATCGGCAGTGTTTAGGTTAGCCAAAGAAATACCTAAAAGACGAACCGAGTTCTCCATTTTTTCTTGATAAAGAAG